>DATGKG010000352.1:0-10053 GCA_035294805.1 Binataceae bacterium (SeqCode)
TCGACGGCGCCGATATTGTGCTCAATCCGAATCTGCCCGCAGACAACGATCGATTGGGCATCGCGTGGCGAACGCTGGTCGAGCGTTTTCCACGTCTGATTGCCGTATCGCTCACCAGCTTCGGCGCCGATTCACGTTATCGCGATGCGCGCGGCGGCGATCTTGTCGCGAGTCATATGAGCGGCGTCGGATGGGAAACCCCGGTAAACCAGGTGACGGATTTTGCTACTCATACGCCGCTCAAGCCCGCCGATCGCCAGGCGGACTATCTCGCGGCATATACCGCGGCGGCCGCCGCGATGTGCGCGCTGTTTCAGCGCAAGCGCACCGGCAAGGGGCAGCATGTCGATGTCAGCGCGTGGCTCGCGATGGTGAGCATGAATCGCCCGGCAGTAGGAATTTATAGCCACGAGAAGGCCGACGCGCCGTACGGTGTGCGCATCCGCACGCGCGCGAAAATCGGGTTGCCTTGGGTCTATCCGTGCAAGGACGGATGGGTAAGTTTCGCTCCCATCACCGAGCGCTTCTGGAAAGGTACCAAGGTGGCGATGGGAAATCCCGAGTGGGCGGAGTCGGAAATTTTTTCGACCCTGGTCGGCCGCGCGACGCATCATGACGCAGTCGAAGCATCGCTCATCGATTGGTTGACCGGCGAGACGCGCCAGCAGGCATTCGAGAAGGCGCAGGGCCAGCACGTGCCATGCTTTCCGGTGAACCTGCCGAGCGAAGTCGCCGACAACCCGCAATACAAGGCGCGCGGATTTTTCGTCGAGCACGATCATCCGGCGGCGCGCACGGTGCGGATGCCCGGCGCACCGTGCATGTTCAGCCGCACGCCATGGCAACTCCGAATGGGTGCGCCGCGATTGGGCGAGCATAACGCGATGATTTTCGGAGAACGCCTCGGCATCTCCGCCGCCGACCTCGCGGCACTACGCCGCGACGGCATCATCTGATACCACTTACGCTTCCTGGGAAAACTTGAATGGCGAATCCAAAAAAGAATGTTGATCCCGGCGCGGAGCATCTGCGCGAACTGGGATTCGATCCTGCGGCGGCGGTTCCCGATCGAATCGCGAAACTGCGCGAGCTACGCGGAAAATCCGATGCGACCGATTTGGCGATCGCGCAGGCGCTCGGCGAGGTAAATGATCCGGGCGCGGGCGCGATGCTGGTCGAGATGGAAACCGGCGCGAGCGGCGCACTCAGGCGCGAGGTTCGGCGCGCGATCTACAAGCTTCGTCAGCACGGCATCGAAGTCGCGGAGCCCGAGGTCGAGCGCAAATCGACGTCGGCTCCCGTGGAGTCCGGACTGAGTGCGCTGATGTCGCCGATCGATCCCGAGGGGGCGCAGATCGTCTGGATGATCAAGGCGCGGCCGCGCGGCGGCATCGTTCGGCTGTGGGGCCTCGTTTCCGAAGTCACCGGACTTGCCGGCGCGCAAAATCACGCGCTCACACGGCGCGAGCTGAAAACGCAGCAGGAGGACCTCGAGCAACAGGCCGGCATAAAGCTGATCGATATCGATCCGCGCCTCGCCGATTTCATTTTGTGCGACGCGTATCGACGTACATCCGAATCAGCTCGCCTGAATGTAGGAAGTTTCTACGCCTTGCGCAGCGAGGTGACGGGCGCGCCGCTGCCTACGGACTTCCCGCATCCGATCTACGCCGAGTTCGCGAAGGAAGCGGCCGGGGAGCCATCGATCGATCTGTTGAAGGAACCCGAGGTGAAGGCGTTTCGCATCGAGCCGAAGGACCTCGAACCCTACCTCGAAGAGGTCAATCGCGCGCAGGAGAGTGTGCTGGTCGTCAGCCGGTCGTCGCAGGAGGATCGCATCCTGGGCGCGGTCGACAAGGCGGTAGGCGAGCTGTTGAGCGGCGAGCGCGCGATGCGCTTGCGCCGTCGCCTCGAAGATACCGGGCTGTACCTTGCGAAGACCGGACGGCGTGAGCAGGCGGGATGGGCAGCCGCGGCCGCGGCGAAGATTCGCGATAGCGCGGAGCTCAAGACGATCCCGTTCTTCCGATCGCTGGTGCAGACGCAACTCGGCGCGATGATGGCCGAAGAAGCGGAGCGCAAGCGCGAGGAGCCGCGCCTCATCATGACGCCGGCCGAGGCGTTGCGCGCGCAGGAGGCAGCGCGCGCGCGCTCCCGCCAGTAGCATCGAGCCTACGAACTGTAGCGAAGAAAAAGCGAAAAGTCTTGTGCCTTAAGGATTAAGTGGGTTTGTTTCGTCACTTTGCGAAGAGGGCGGCACCAACTTAATGGGTTTGTTCTTGCGACCTTTATGTTCGAGGAGACCGTCATCGGTGGGTTCGTTTATGTAATCGGCGGCTCTCCGCGCGAATCACAGTGGGTTTGTTTTTGCACTTCGCTCATCCTCGGGAGGGCCGTTACCAACTTTCCCGGCCCTCTTCGCAGTATAGCATTTTCGCGAAACTTACGCTGTCGCGGTCGCGCGCTCTTGCCGATATTTCATCAGCTTGTCGATGTCGAACTTCCACATCCGCACGGCATTGAGGCCGAGGATCTTGGCGCGCTGCTCCTCGTTCAAATCCCCCATCTGACGCTCGATGGCCTGGAACGAATGCGGCCACGATCCCTCATGATGCGGGTAGTCGTTGGCCCACAGGAAATTGTCAACGAGGTTGTACTTCACCGCGAGGTCGAGCCCGACCGGGTCCTCCTGGAATGACGCGAAGCCGTTGGAATGGAAATACTCGCTCGGTTTCTTCTTCAGCTTGGGGAACGCCCACATGTGATGCTTCACGTAGGCCTCGTCCATCGCTTCCAGCGCCCACGCGACCCATCCGATGCCCGATTCAATCGCCGCGAAGCGGATGCGCGGGAAGCGTTCGAGCACGCCCGAGGCGCATAGATGCGCGACCGGTTCGATGGTAGGCACCAGCGAATGCGAAACGTAGTTGATCACTGCGCCGCCGTCCTTGCGCGCCGCGCGCGGATCGCGTCCGGTCGAAACGTGGAAGGTGATGGGAATGTCGGCGTCCTGAATCGCGGCCCACATCGGATCGTACATTCCGAGGTTGTAATTCGGATGACGCGCGTCATGCGCACCGAAGATCGGCTTGCACGGCAGCGTCAGTCCGCGAAATCCCATTTTCGCGACGCGCTGGATTTCGGCGGTTGCTGTGTTCACGTCGGCGGTTGCGATCGACGCCATCGGCGAGAGGCGGTCGTTGTATTTGCCGAAGGTCTCCCACGCCCAGTCGTTCCAGATTTTGCATTGCGCGGTCGCGAACTCCGCGTCGGAGGTCGCCCACATCGTGAGGCCCTTGTTGGGGAAGATGATTTCCGCATCGACGCCGTCGCGCACGTGATCGCGAATTCGCTCGAGCGGATCGGCGCCGCGGCTGTTGCGGAACAGGTCCTCGCCGGAGAGCGTGTTGTCGAGCAAGCGCGAACGCGCCCATCCTTCCGAGATACTCCACTTGACGCCGTTCTCATCGACCTCGATGCGCGGGAGGCGGTCGCGGAATTTCCTGTCGATACGCTCGACCCACAAATTCGCGGGCTCGTTGGCGTGGCAATCGGCCGAAATCATCAGGAACCGATTCGGATCGTCCGGGCGCGCGGTGCGCTTCCATCCCGGATGGCCCGGGGTCTGGAGCCGCCATTGATTGGCTTGATCCACAGTATCGGTTCCGATTGATGCGCCCATGCGATTCTCCTTGCTTGATCCCGATCACGCAGTTGATCACAAGCGTAACGCAAACGCGGGAGCTACTCCAAGCCGAGTGAGTAGCCGAAGTGAGTGCGCGTCCATCCGAGACGTTCGTAGAATCGATGCGCGCGTGGACGCGCGATGTTACTGGTGAGCGCTATTTTGTAGCATCCGCGGCGGCGCGCGAGGTCGCCGGCAGCCTCCATCAGATGCTGCCCGATTCCCGTCGAGCGCGCGTTCGCATCGACCACGACATTTTCCACGATCGCGAGCGGCTTCAGCGCATGGCCGAGGTGCGGAACGACGATCACATGGCAGGTGCCGACGAGTTGGCCGGCGACCTCGGCCACGAGGATGGTGTGATTGCGATCGCGCGCAAGGCGATCGAAGGCGGCGGCGAGCTTCGGCTTCGAGACTCGCAAGCTCAAGTAATTCTTTAGATGAAGTTGGTCGTAGAGTTCCCGCAATCGAGAGAGATCGGATTTGCGGATTCTTCGAATTTGTACAGAAGAATTTGATCGGTCCATCAGGTCAGCTACGATGGCATGAATGTCCTTACCGTCAAGCGAACCAAAGCTTCCGGGAACTTCAAGTAATGATTGAACAGAAACCTCTCAAAGGAGTGCGCGTCATCGACCTCACTCGTGTGCTGGCCGGGCCGTTCTGTACGATGAATCTCGCCGACCTCGGCGCCGAGGTCATCAAGATCGAGGTTCCCGGACGTGGCGATGATTCGCGTGGCTTTGCTCCGATGATGCCCGGCGGCGATTCCGGATATTTCTACAGCGTCAATCGTGGCAAGAAGAGCGTCACGCTGGATTTGCATACCGCGGAGGGCGCCAAACTGCTGAAGAAGCTCGCCGCGAAATCTGATGTGGTGGTTGAAAATTTCTCGCCTGGCACCATGGAGCGTTTCGGCGTGGGATACGCGCAGCTCAGCGCCGCCAATCCCGCGATCATCATGTGCTCGATTTCCGGATTCGGGCAGAGCGGCCCGATGGCGTCGGCGCCCGCATACGACATCGTCGCACAGGCGCTCGGCGGCACCATGAGCATCACGGGATATCCGGGCGGCGACCCGCTCCGATGCGGCGTTTCGATCGGCGATTTGTCGGGCGCGCTCTACGGCATCATCGGGATTCTTGCCGCGCTGCGCACCCGCGACGCGACCGGCAAGGGCCAGCACGTGGACATTGCGATGCTCGATTGCCAGGTCGCGATGCTCGAGGATGCCATCGCGCGGTTTTCGGTATCGGGCAAAATTCCCGGCCCGCTCGGCACCCGGCATCCGTCGATCACGCCGTTCCAGCAGTTTCGCGCGAACGATGGATTTTTTGTCGCGGGCGCCGGCAACGAATCGATCTGGCAGCGCATGTGCGATGCGATCGGACTTCCGGAATTAAAGAAGGACGCGAGATTCGGGCTCAACGCCGATCGCACCGCGAATCATGCGGATCTGGAAAAGATCCTCGCCGCACATTTCGCGAACGATACGCGCGATCGATGGCTGGAGAAGCTGACCGACGCGAATGTGCCGTGCGCGGCAATTGCGAACGTCAAAGAGGTCACGCAGAACCCGCATCTCAAGGCACATCACATGATCCTTCGCGCCGAGCATCCGAGCTTCGACGGTCTCATCGTGCCGGGCACGCCGCTGCGCAATCCCGATTCGAGTGCGACGCCCGACACGCGCGCGCCCAAGCTCGGGCAGCATACTGATGAGGTACTGGAAACGCTGCTGGGACTAAGCAAAAGCGATCTGGCCGATTTGCGCTCGCGGAGTATCATATAGAGATCGCGTCCAGCGAATTCCGATCAGCCCGGAGGAACCATCATCATGCGCGAAGTTGTAATTGTTGACGGAGTGCGGACGCCGATCGGCAAAGCCGGTCGCGAAAAAGGCTACTATCGAGACGTTCGCGCCGATGACCTTGCGGTCAACTGCGTGCGCCGCCTGCTGGAAAAGAATCCCAAGCTCGATCCCGGGGAAATCGAAGACGTGGTGTGGGGATGCGCCAATCAGACCGGCGAGCAGGGACTCAACGTCGGCCGCATGATCGCGCTGCTTGCGGGACTTCCAGTCGAGGTTGCGGGCACTACCATCGATCGGCAATGCGGATCGAGTTTGCAGGCGATCAACTCCGCGACGCAGGCGATCATGACCGGATGCGGTGATGTCGCGATCGCGGGCGGCGTCGAGAACATGACCCACGTCGCGATGGGCTCCGGCATCTCGCCCAATCCCAAGCTGATGGATATGTTTCCGCGCGACATGTTTTTCATGGGGCTGACGGCGGAACGGCTCGCCGAGATGTATCACATCACGCGCGAGCAGTCGGACGCGTTCGCGATGCAATCCAACCAGCGCGCCGTCGCCGCGCGCGATCGCTTCAAAGAAGAAATCGTGCCGGTGAAGCTGCCCGATGGCGCAACTGTCGACGTCGATCAGGGGCCGCGCGCGGAGACCTCGATGGAGAAGCTCGCGACGTTGAAGCCGTCGTTCAAACCCGACGGACAGGTGACGGCGGGCAACTCCTCGCAAATCAGTGACGGCGCAGCTGCGGTTTTGCTGATGTCGGCGGAGCGCGCGAAGTCATTGGGCCTGAGGCCGATGGCGAAGATTCGCGCGATGGCGGTCGCCGGGGTGCGTCCGGAAATCATGGGGTGGGGTCCGGTGCCGTCGACGCACAAGGCGCTCGCGCGCGCCGGATTGTCGATCAAGGACATCGACCTTTTCGAAATCAACGAGGCATTCGGCGCGCAGGTCCTCGCGTGCAACACGGATCTCAAAATTCCCGAGACGAAGCTCAACGTGAACGGCGGCGCGATCGCGTTGGGGCATCCGCTCGGATGTTCGGGCGCGCGGCTGATGGTTACATTGACGTATGAGATGCGGCGGCGCGGCGCGAAGTTGGGCGTCGCCACCATGTGCATTGGGATCGGCCAGGGAATCGCAACCGTGGTGGAGCAGGTCTAGATCGAATCGATGATCTTCAATTTTAAGCTCTTAGCGGCCGTAACCATCGCCATCGCGCTCGCGATCGGATCGATGCCGAAAAGCGCCGATGCGCAAGTTATGCACACTTCCGGCCAGATCGTCGACTTTTCCCTGCGCGACCTTGACGGACACGTGACGAAGCTGAGCCAATATCGAGGGCATCCGGTGGTGATCGATTTCTGGGCGACCTGGTGCGCGCCCTGCCGTCATCAGATACCCGAGCTCAAGAAACTCTACACGAAGTATCATCGCTCGCGCGGGTTGGTTGTCCTTGGCATCGCATGCGATACGGTGCAGGGCGACGGCGCCCAATCGATCCGTCCGTTCGTGAAGGAATTCGAAATTAACTACCCGATCCTGCTGGCGGAGGCGGAAGTGCTCGACACCTTCGGCGTCGACGCGATTCCAACCACGCTGTTTCTTGGGCCTGATGGATCGGTCGTCGGGCGCGTGCTCGGTGCGGGCGCAAGCGGTGAATTAACGGAAGGCGTGAACGCGCTGCTCGCGAATCCCACCAGCAAATCGAAACCCGCGAAGAAGCTGACGCCCGAAGAAGAGAAGAAAGAGAATCGCTACGACATCGAGTACGTTCAGTGAGGCCCGAGGCTAGTTTCTTTTTGCAACTGTGATTAGAATGGTACGCTGATGGATGCGAGTGAAATCGAGCAGATGATCGCCAATGGCATTCCGGGGGCGCAGGTCGAGGTGCGCGATTACACCGGCGGCGGCGATCATTTTGAAGCGCTGGTGGTGAGCGAAAGTTTCGAGGGCAAGTCTCTCGTCGAACGCCATCAGGCGGTCTACAATGCGCTCGGCGATGCAATGCGCGCACGCGTGCATGCGCTGACGCTCAAGACGCTGACGCCAGCACAGGCTGAGAATCGGAGGTAAGTGGCAATGGCTGATGTAACCGAACGAATCCAATCGACCATCAACAGCAACAAGATTGTGCTGTTCATGAAGGGCAATCGCAGCTTCCCGCAGTGCGGCTTTTCGGCCGCGACGGTCGAGGTGTTCGAGCAACTCGGCGTGCCATTCGAGACCGTCGACGTGCTGCAGGACACTGAGATTCGCGAGGGCATCAAACGCTACAGCAACTGGCCGACCATCCCGCAGGTCTATATCAACGGCAAGTTCGTCGGCGGATGCGACATCGTGCGCGAGCTATATGAGAACGGCGAGCTCGAGCCGATGGTGAAGCAGGCGCTCGGCGCTGCCGCTGGCCGGTAGAAAATCCCATCAATCCGTTGCGATGAAGAGCGCGTGGCGCGCGATGCCGTCACGCGCGCTTTTTTGGAATCATGAAACCTCTCACTCTGGTCGGCGGCTACGGCTCGCCATACTCGCGAAAGATGCGCGCGGTGCTGCGTTACCGGCGTATTCCGTTTCGATGGATCATGCGTGGCTCCGTCGAGGACGTGGGCATCCCGCCGGTGCCGGTCGCGCTGATTCCGGTGTTGGTGTTTCCGGGCAAGGATGGTGCGCCCGACGAGGCGATGATCGATTCGACCTTCGAGATCCTGCGATTGGAGACCGCCTTCAGCGAGCGCTCGCTGATTCCGTCCGATCGCGCGCTCGCCTTTTTGCATTCACTAATCGAGGACTACGGCGATGAATGGCTCACCAAGCCGATGTTCCACTATCGATGGAACTACGGCGCAGACATCCACAAGGCTTCGCATGTCCTGATTCTCGATCGCATGCCGCATCTTGAGGGCGAGAAGCTCCAGCGCGCGGCGAAGATGATCGCGGATCGTCAGATCGCGCGGCTTACAGTCGTCGGTTCGAATGCGACCACGCGGCCGGTAATCGAGGACAGCTATCGGCGGCTGCTCGCGATTCTCGACCGGCATATCGCTGCAGGTTCGCTGTTCCTGATGGGCAATCGTCCCGGCGCCGGCGACTTCGGATTATTTGGCCAACTCAGCCAGCTTACTCATTTCGATCCTACGCCCAGCGCGATCGCAGCCGAGCAGGCGCCGCGCGTCTATTCGTGGGTGAATCGGATGGAGGATCTATCGGCGATCGACGTCGCCGACGACGGCTGGCATTCGCGTGAGCGCGTCGCCGAAGCGCTGACGCCGTTGCTGCGCGAGATCGGCTGCTTCTACGCGCCGTTTCTGATCGCCAACGCGCGCGCTCTCAATTCGAAAGCCTCCGAAGTCCGCGCCGAGATTGATGGACGTCCGTGGGTTCAGCAGCCATTCCCGTATCAGGGAAAGTGCCTGAAGTGGCTGCGCGAAGCGCACGCCGCGCTCGCCAATGGCGATCGGCGCTTTATCGACGAGGTCCTGGCCGAAACCGGCTGCGAGACCATCTTCAGCGCGCACGTTTAATCGCGCGCGAGATCATCGAGCCAACAACATCTCGAAGTAGGATTCTGCGATCAGATGGTTACCCTCGAGGCCGAGCGCACGGAGTAATTCGTCGACCGCCGGACGGCTGCGTTCGGGATCACCATTGTCGCCAAGCACCGCTTCGATTTCGCCGAAGTCGCCGAGCCCTTCGACGCGATCCAGATGCAGACGAATGTGGTCGCGCATCATGAGAATGCGCGTCTTGCGCACCGTCGCAATAGCTCCCAGAGCGCGCGTCATCATTTCGCGGAATTTTTCAGCTTCCGGAATCGGGACGATCTCGTAACTGCTCAGCTTAAGATGCCGGCTGTCCTGCCGTCCATAAAAAATTAGGCACGCGCCCGACTCTTCCTCGCGCAGCTTCAACTTGCCTTCGCGGACGCGAAAGAAGGTGTCGCATTGGACGAGAGTCGCCCGGTATTCATAGCCGATGGCCTCGGCTTGCTTCCTGGCGCGCGCGAGATCGGGCAGTTTGAATTTGGCTTCGAGGTTCTGCATCGATTTCAGGTCCGGATTTCCGCGCGAGCAGGTCCGTCGCTGGGTCCAGGATGTTGTCGCGGCTCCGCCAGCAGCTCCTCGATGTCGCCGGTGATGAGTCGCGCGCCGCGTTGATAGGTAAGGTACGCCCACGACCATTCCAGCATCACGATCGCGCGGCTGCGAAATCCAATCAGATACGCGATATGAACCAGCGACCAGATGAGCCACGCGAATCGGCCGCTCAGCTTGAATTTTCCCTTCTGCAGGATCGCGAACGCGCGCCCGATGGTCGCCAGTTCCCCTTTGTCGACATATCTAAACTGAGTGTAGGGTTGGCCGGCGAGTGCGCGCGCGATGTTGCCGGCGGCATGACGTCCTTGCTGAATCGCGACCGGCGCGAGACCCGGCATCTTGCGGCCCTCGGCGTCGACGCACAGCGCGAGATCGCCAATGACGAAAGTTTCGGGATGCCCCTCGATGGTCAGGTCGCTGCGAACTTTCACGCGGCCCGCGCGATCGAGTTCTACACCCAT
>DATGKG010000353.1:0-16104 GCA_035294805.1 Binataceae bacterium (SeqCode)
CTGACGTTCACGCCCGAAACGTGGGAGCGCTCGATCTTACCCGCGCGCGTTGTGGGCTATCGTCCCGAGCTGCTCGATCTGCTCTGCCTTGGCGGTCAGTTCGCGTGGGTCGCGTTGCCGCCGGAAGAAGAAATTCCCGACCTTCCGGCGAAGGTCGCGTTCGTCAATCGTCAGGAACGATTTCTTTTCCAATCCGACAACGATGACGAGCCTTGCGATCCTAAAGAGGCTGCGATCTGGCGCGCGCTCATCGCCGGCGGCGCGCAGTATCTCGATCAGGTTGCCGATCGCGCCGAAGTTTCCGAACGCGACGCTCTCGCGGCACTGTGGAAGCTCGCAGCGCGCGGCCGCGTTTCGAACGACAGCTTCGCACCGCTGCGTCTTTTCACCGCCGCGCCAGATGCCGCCCGACTTGTCGAAGTGACCACCTCGCGCGGCGGCACGCGTCGCGAGGCTGCGATGCGAGCGCGCCTCAAGTCCAGCGTATCGGGACGATGGTCCGCGCTGGTCGCGCCGAAGGCCGATTCGCACGAGACCAACGATCGTCCGCGCGAGATTGCGATGCTGCTGCTTCACCGCCACGGTATCGTCGCGCGCGAGGTGATGAGCCTCGAGTCCATCGGCATGCCGTGGTCGGAGATTCAGTTCGCGTTGCGCCGTCTCGAATATGGCGGCACGATTCGCCGCGGATGGTTCGTGCGCTCGCTCTCCGGCGAACAGTATGCGTTGCCCGAAGCCGTCGAGATGTTGCGCGCGACGCGCGGCCTGAATCCCGCACGCGAGAAGCCGGTCGCGATGACCGCGATCGATCCCGCCAATCCGTATGGCGCGATCCTCAAAGGATGCGGCGTCGCCCGCGAGACTGCCAACGTCGTGGTGATTCGCGGCGGGCGGCTGATCCTCGCAATGACCGCTCATGCCATTCTCACCGGCGCATCGATCGAGAAAGACGCGGCGCCGCTCGACGACGAAAGTTTTTCCGCGGCGGTTGCCGCGCTGATGACGACGCGTGGCAAGCTGCTCATCGACACAATCGATAGCGCGCCCGCGCTGGAATCCTCGCGCGTCGGCCTACTCGCCGCGATGCGCTTTCATTCTGATGGTCGCGCGCTGGTCTATGACGGTTTGCCAGGTCCCGCGCCGATGCGTGCGCGTCCCGTAACCTTGCACTGAAGCCCGTTTAATCCGCTTTCCTGCCGCGCTATTGTTGGTTCGAAAGCCCATAACCGCACTCGTATTGTCCACGAAAGGATTGGCGATCTCATGGCGACCAACAGCTTCGGCGCGCGTAGCACTCTCAATGTCGGCGGCAAAAGTTTCACCATCTTCAAGCTGGAGGCGCTCGAGAAACGAGGTTTTGCGCTCGCCCGGCTGCCGTTCTCGATCCGCGTAATGCTGGAAAACGTGCTGCGCCGCGAGGATGGCGCCATCGTGACCAAGGATCAGATTGAAGCGGTCGCGAAGTGGAATGGAAAGGGCGGCACCGCGGAGATCTCTTTCATGCCTGCGCGCGTGTTGCTGCAGGATTTCACGGGCGTGCCGGTGGTCGCCGATCTCGCGGTGATGCGCGATGCGATCAAGCGTCTCGGCGGCAATCCTGCGACGATCAATCCGCTGCAGCCGGTCGACCTCGTCATCGATCATTCGGTGCAAGTCGACGCATCGGGAACGCGCGCCGCATTCGCGACCAACGCGGAGTTGGAATTCCAGCGCAATCGCGAGCGCTACCTTTTCCTGCGATGGGGACAGGGCGGTTTCGATAATTTCCGCGTGGTGCCGCCCGACACCGGCATAGTGCATCAGGTGAACCTCGAATATCTCGCGCCGGTCGTGTTCAGCTCGAAGGACAACGAGGCGTATCCGGATACGGTGCTTGGCACCGATTCGCATACCACGATGATCAATGGTCTGGGTGTCGTCGGATGGGGCGTCGGTGGCATCGAGGCGGAGGCCGCGATGCTCGGCCGCTCGATGCCGATGCTCACCCCCGAAGTGATCGGCATGCGGCTGACCGGAAGTCTCCGCGCGGGCGCTACGGCCACCGATCTCGTCCTGACGGTGACGCAGATGCTGCGCAAGCGCGGCGTGGTCAACAAATTCGTCGAGTACACGGGCGACGGCATCAAGACGCTTAGCGTGGCCGATCGCGCGACGCTGGCCAACATGTCGCCCGAGTACGGCGCGACGATCGGATTTTTTCCCGTCGACCAGCAGACGCTGGACTATTTGCGCATCACAGGACGGCCCGACGATCGCCTCGCGCTGATCGAGGCCTACTGCAAAGAGCAGGGGCTGTTTCGCACCGAGTCATCGCCGGAGCCGATCTTCACCGATGTGCTGCAACTCGATCTCGGGAGCGTCGAGCCAAGCCTTGCGGGACCGCGCCGTCCGCAGGATCGGGTGCCGCTCGCGAATGCCAAGGAGGATTTTCGCCGCCAGTTGGCCAAGGAAGTGCAGGGCGATGCCGAAGGCCCGCTCAAGGAGCGCATCGCGACCTGGATTTCCGAGGGCGGCAATACTCATCACGCATCGGATGACACGCATCTCGGAGCGATTACCGCGAGTGCGAAGGTCGACGGTTTCACGCTGCGGCACGGCTCGCTGGTGATCGCCGCGATCACCAGTTGCACCAACACGTCGAATCCGTCGGTGATGCTCGGCGCGGGGATCCTCGCGAAGAAAGCCGCCGCGCGAGGCCTGACCTCGAAGCCGTGGGTGAAGACCAGCCTCGCGCCCGGATCGAAGGTCGTGAGCGATTATCTTCAGCGCGCTGGACTCATCGAGCCGCTCGAGCAGCTAGGCTTTAATCTGGTCGGCTACGGATGCACCACCTGTATCGGCAATAGCGGTCCGATAGCGGAAGGAATCGCGGCGGCGGTCGCCAAAAGTAATCTCGTCGCGAGCGCGATTCTGAGCGGCAATCGCAATTTCGAGGGACGCATCAATCCTGTGGTGCGCTTCAACTACCTCGCGTCGCCGCCGCTTGTAGTCGCGTATGCGATTGCGGGCACGATGGATTTCGATCCGAATCGCGAGCCGCTCGGGATGGACCGCAACGGCAAGCCGGTGTTCCTCAAGGACATCTGGCCCACCTCCGAAGAAGTTGCCGCGGCAGTTTCGTCCTCGATTGATTCGAAGATGTTTCGTGATTCGTACGCGAAAGTGTTCGACGGCGACGAGCGATGGCGGGGCCTCGAGGTGCCGAAGGGTAATCTCTTCAAGTGGGATGAAAAGTCCGAGTACGTCAAGGCGCCGCCGTTTTTCGATGGCGTCGGCAAGACTCCCGCGCCCTTGAAAGACATCGTCGGTGCGCGCGTGCTGGCGGTGCTCGGCGATAGCGTTACCACCGATCACATTTCGCCGGCGGGAAACATCGCGCTCAACAGTCCGGCGGGAGAATATCTGGTCGCGCATGGCGTGGACCGCAAGGATTTTAATTCGTACGGCGCACGGCGGGGCAATCATGAGGTGATGGTGCGCGGGACGTTCGCGAACATTCGGCTCCGCAACCTGATGGTGCCCGGAGTGGAAGGCGGTTTCACTGCGCATCAGCCCGACGGCGAGAAGATGACGATCTTCGCGGCGTCGGAGCGCTACCGCAAGGAAGGCACGCCGCTGATCGTGATCGCGGGCAAGGAGTATGGCACCGGGTCATCGCGCGATTGGGCGGCGAAGGGCACGCTGCTGCTTGGAATCCAGGCAGTGATCGCGGAGAGTTTCGAGCGCATCCATCGGAGCAATCTGGTAGGTATGGGCGTGCTGCCGCTGGAATTCGTGGGCGGGCAGAATCGCGAATCGCTCGGACTCACGGGTCGCGAGACATTCACCATCGCGGGATTGGCGGAAGGACTAACGCGCGGTCAGAAGCTGAAGGTGCGTGCGGAGCTCAATGGCAAAGTGACGGAATTCGAGACCCTCGCACGAGTAGACACGCCCGACGACGTCGAGTTCATCAAGCACGGAGGCATACTGCCGCTTACGCTGCGCGAGTTGTTGCAGGCGTAGTTTCGAGTCGAAGGAATTTGAGATGGAAACCCGAGTAGACGAAATCGCCGACAAAGTTTATCGCTTCTCGACGCTGATACCGGGTATCGCCGGACCGGCGGGGCTCACCTTCAATCAGTTCCTCATCGATGCCGATGAGCCGCTACTGTTCCATACTGGAATGCGGCCGCTCTTCGCGTCGGTGTCCGCGGCGGCGGCGCGCATCACCGATATCGCGCGACTGCGCTGGATCACGTTTAGCCATGTCGAATCTGACGAATGCGGCACGCTCAACGAATGGCTCGCGAAGGCTCCGAAAGCCGTCGCGGCGCACGGACGCGTCGGGTGCAACATCTGGCTGAATGATATGGCCGATCGTCCACCCCGCGCTCTCGCGAACGACGAGATCCTCGACCTCGGCGGAAAGAAAGTGCGGCGACTGGACACCCCGCATCTGCCGCATTGCTGGGACGCGGGACTGATTTACGAAGAGACCACCGGCACGCTGTTCACCAGCGATATCTTCACCAGCGCGGGCGACGGTCCCGCCCGTACCGAGGGCGACATCGTCGGACCGGCGATTGCGTTGGAGAAGGCGTTGCCCTTCACGGCAGTCTCACCGGATACGGTGGCGATGCTGCGCAAGCTGGCGGCATTGTCACCGCGCAATCTCGCGCTGATGCATGGCCCATCGTTCAGCGGTGATGGACGCGCTGCGCTCGCCTCGATGGCGAATTTCTACGAAGGAAAATTGCGCGACGCGATCGCGAAATGATTCAGACTGGAAACGGCTTCGCCTGATCGAGGCCGACCGCGGCGCCGCTGTGGCGCGCCGCGTAGCGCGACAGCAGCCGCACCACCGCGGGCGTCACCTCGCCGATAGCCTCGGGACGGAAGCCGACAACTTCGGCGCCGCGCGCGCGCATCATCCCGAGCATCGAGAGACGCAACAATGACGCCACCGCCTGGCAGTAGCGAAAGCGTTCGAAGTCCAGCGGCGCCATCGCATGGTAGAGCGGGATGTAGAGCGAGGTGAAAAGGGCGCGCAACGAATTGCCCGCGATATTGTCGCGCATCCAGCGCGGATGCTCCATTGCCGATGAGGAGAGAATCGCCGCCGTCATCGCGGCGTCGAGATGGCGATCGCCGATGTCGGTGTTGACCCAATCGATCACACCGGTAACGCGCACGCCATTCACCACGACATTCTGCGGATGGTAATCCATGTGGACGAGCGAAAGCGGCGCGACGCGAAACTGCGCCGCCTGCGATGCGAGCCGCGCATGCGCTTCCCTGAGTCCGGGCAGCGGACCTTCCTCGACACGCTGTTCGATGACGCTCAGCAGGCGATCGAGGAGTGGAGCGGCGCGCTCCACGCTGTCGGGCGTGTAGGCGCGCGGAATCGCATCGAGTCCGGAATTGCGCAGCTCCATGTGATGAAGACGGACCTGCGCGCGCACGAAGCCGAAAAAGCCTAGCGAAAAAGTCTTGAACGCGCCGGTAAAACTGCGAGTTGAAAAGAGCGGCCCGCCGGCAACCCGTTCCATGATGAGAAAGGGCGCGCCGAGGACGCCATGATCGCGCTCATAGCCGTAGGGCCGCGGAACGGTGAAGCCGACACCGGAGAGTTTTGTGATCGTAAGATTTTCGCGCGCGCCTTTCGCGTCGGCGAAGGTGCCCTGATAGAAGCGCAGCACCATCGGCGTTCGCGCCGGAAGCTCCGGGAAGCGCGGCGACTCGGCGCCGGTCGCGAATTCGAAAACCGTGGTTTCCCAGCCGCTCGCCAGCACTTTCAGCGAAAGCACGCGCGCGCCGAGGTAATCGGCCAGTCGCTTCTGAATTTCGGCCAGTTCCAGCATCACTTGCCGATGAAGCTAGTACAGACTTCCGGTGCAGGCAATAAACTGACACGCGTGTCAGGTGCGCATCAGTTTTCGCAGCATCAATGCTGATGATGGCGCAGCTCGTGGAGGAAATTCCCGATCATGTGCCGATGCTGTGGGTCGGATGCGCCACGACCTCCACTCCGGACCGGCGGCGGCAGATTTTCATTCGGCACCACTTGTCCTCCTTTGAAGAAATGACCCTGCACGATCGACGAAAGTAGTGGACCGCGCGTGTCGCTGATGTCGACGGCCGCTTCGACCGACAGCCCAAGGCGCATCGGCTTGTCGGCCGGTGGCTCCTGGTTGAGCACGATCTTCACCGGGATGCGCTGGACTACCTTGACCCAGTTTCCAGTGGCATTTTCAGGTGGCAGCAGCGAAAAGGCCGCGCCGGTTCCCATGCTGATCGAATCGACATGGCCCTGGTAGACGAAGCCGGGGTAGATGTCGGCCTCGATATTGACCTTCTGTCCGACCCGCACGTACGTGAGCTGGGTCTCCTTGAAATTCGCGATGATATAAAGATGCTGGGTTGGAACATCGGCCATCAACGGTTCGCCGGGCTGGACGCGATGACCGACGTGAACGCTCTTATGCGTGATGACGCCGTCGAAGGGCGCGGTAATCCTGGTGTATGCGAGATCGAGGCGAGCCTGCTCCAGCGCAGCGCGCGCTTGCTGCACGATGGGACGATCGTAGCGGGCATCATCGAGGACCTCCTCGCGCTGTTTGGCTTCCTGGCTCGCGCCCGCAGTTGCATCGTCCTTGGGGTCGTCGACCGACGCGGCCGCGGTCGCATGGTCGTCGACGGTTCCGCCCAATGCCGCATTGGCCTGCGCCACTTCATGCTGTGCGAGCGCGACGTTGGCCTCGCCCATCCGATAGGCGGTCACGGCCTGATCGTAAAATTCGGTCGAGACAACGCCAGCCTTGCGCAGTTGCTCGGCGCGATCGAAATCGAGCCGGGCCTGCCTAGCTTGCGAATCGGCCAGCGCGAGTCCGGCTTCGGCGGCTTTGACCTGCGCGAACATCTCATCGACGGTCTGCTTGGCGCGCGCGAGTTGCGCTGCAGCCTGATCGACGCGGACCTGGAAATCACTGGGATCGAGCGTCACCAGCAAGTCGCCGCGCTTCACGGTCCAGTTGTCCTCGACATAAACAGCAGACACGGTACCCGCCACGCGCGTGGAGACCAGTGCGACAGTGCCGTCAACGTAGGCGTCATCGGTGGAAACGTGGGTAGCGAAGTAGCTGTAGTAATGGAGCGCCGGAGAAATCGCGAACAGGGCCGCCACGATGACGATGGCCAAGAGCGCCCGGCGTAGCCAGGGAGATTTCATATTTTCATCGTCACGCCGCACGTCGAACCCCCCGGCGCGGCGTCCATATAAGCCTCAAACATGATGACTGTGTAACTTTGCGTGATCGGGCCGAAGTGTCAAATCACTCAACCGTCTTTGCGCAGATGCCGGTCATCGCAGCAGATATCGCACAACATCACGATTTCAAGGCTGCCGGATGGTGACGGTCGGGCCGCCGTGCGCGGTAGCCACCACGATGCCGTTGAGTAGGAGTTCGAGATCGAAGGGACCAAGGGTTTGAATCTGGGTCACGGTCGCATCGACGGCGCCATCGGGGTTGTCGAACAGGAACAGGGTCGGCGCGCGATCACTTATTTCGAACCCCTTGACGCTATCTTCGAATAAACCCGCAAAGCGTTCGGTCAAGGGTCCTCGAACGAACAGCCTCACATCAGGATTGGCATCCGGAGGTGGCGGCGCGAAGCCGGGATGGGTGGGATTATTCTGCAACGATACGGTTCCATAGGGATCGCTGGTCGCGGAGGTAGCGACCACCACGAATCCGCTGGTGAGTTGAAGGCTTAAGAGCCCGTTTCCGCCCGATTGCTTGGTCGCGACCATTCTGACCGGCGTGACGTTGTTCACGATGACGATGCTGAGCGGAACCGCGGCGCGAACTCCCCACGTCGCATCGGCATCGGATATCTGCGCGCTGAACTGAAGCCCGGGTTGACCGAGCACGCGCAGGGCAGCGAGCGGCGGCCGGTTGGGCGTGTTGCCGACACCTTCCTGGAACGCGCCAAAGCCGCTGTTGCATCCGGGCATCAGAAGCACCATTGCGCTCAGCAGCGCCAATCGCCGAAACCATAGCAGTCTATCTCGCATCACCGTCCTGTTACTCAGAGCGGGTTTGCGTTGGTTGCCGCGCATATCCCCGGACACGGGAACGTCGTTAGGTCGCTATTACTGCACGTACTCGGGCATGGCGAGGAGGTCGATGCGGGAGCCGGCACCATGATGGCCTGCGCAGCGCCGGCCGGAGTAGGCGTCGAGCTCGGTGATGCGCCGGGCGTCGAGGGTGGCAACTCGAAGCGCTGCAACAGGTAGCTATCCGGTGGAACGCACAGCGTGTACGCGTTGTTCGTAGGAGGATTCGAAGAGAACAACGCCGGCGAGGTTCCGAGGATCTGCACCGGTAGATTGTTCGTTGGGTCGAGCTTCTCGACCTCGACACTGGTGCCGATGTCAGGATTCTGGACCGTTCCGATGATGCTTCCATGGCCAACGCAATTCATGGGCGCGAAGGCTATCGGCGTGGGTGTAGGAGCCGCGCCCCCAGGCGGCACGGAGACGCATGGGCCCGAGGGGCCTGGAATATCGGCCAGCACGGAAATGTCGTGACCAGTAAATGGATCGGGTCCGCCTAGAAATGGATCGATCGCGACCGCGAATAAATCCAGCGGCTCCTGAGTGATCGGCACATTCAGCGTGAACTGGACGCTTTTTACGCCACTGTTGAAAGTCAGCGGCTGATCGAGCGCCGATACCAGTTCATTGGTGCCGCTGTTCTCGGCGAAAACCTGTACCAATACCGAGTTCCCCGGCGGAGGATCCGTCACCAGGTTCACGACGCCGTTGATATATCCCGTAGTGAGCGAGAAGTCGCATTCCGTGGTTGAAGAGGAAGCCGAGCAGGTTTCTATCTTGGTCATCGCACGAGTGAGCGCGCTGGAGCTGAGCGAGGTGTATCCGCTGGCGTTGACGACCACAGCGAGATCGCGCTGTCCGGCCGGAACTTCAGCGAATTGGGATGGATTCCGGGTGGTGCCCGGCAATGGATAGTTGCCCGCCTGATCCGCCGAAGCGTTGGCAACGACTACGCATTGGTTCGGATGCTCGAAACAAAACGAACTGCCGGTGGGCGTCGCCATCGGCGACGACGACGGCGTCGCGGTGGTTTTCGGCGCGAGCAATTCCAATTGTGCGCCGGGTATCCCGAGCCCGGTGCAGGAATCGGAAACCACTCCTGCCAAGGTACTCGCGTTGGTCGCGACGGTCGTCATATTCTCGTTGTTAAGGCCCAGCCCCGGGACCACCGTGATTCCTTGCAAGGCGGCATAGGTTCCGGCACCGCCGCTGACGAAAATGTCATAGGTGGTCCCTCCGGGATCGGCGGGTAATTCCAGCGTGTAGGTGCGTTTCGTCTTGAGCGGAACGCTCTCGATGATCGTATTGGTCCCGCTGAGTTCGGCAAACACCGTCTGGCGTGTGAAATGTAACCCTGAGGCGACGCCTCTTTGCGTGATAGTGCCGCTAACAGACGCAAGGAAGGAGCGCGCATCCACTTCAGAGGCCGTGACCGAGACCATATAGGGTTGGCCGCTGATGGCGGGTGGAGAATCGATCGAAACCGCGAGATTGATGACGAGTGGCGCGGTCGCATCCTCGGTAACGATCATCGGCGCGCCAAGTGTGAATATGACCGGCGATCTGAGGCTACCGTTTGTGAACTGCATCGGATACGCCGTGCAGCCCTCGTTGCCGGTGCCCGCCGATGCACACGCCGGCACAATCGTGCCTGGGTCGGTGTCATTCACCAGAATCTGCACGGTCTGATAAGTGCCCGGCGGCACTCCACCCGTGTTAAAGAAGGTTGCGGCGGTTTGCGTATGTAGCAAGTCGATCTGCACATCACCCGGATTCTGACCATTGCCGGTGCCGGCCTGCGATGGCACCGCAATCGTGACCCATCCCGGCGAACTCACGTCCGCGTTGAAGGCGGGATTAATCCGCACGCCTGATATGTTCAGCAGGATTTTGGCAAAATTCCCTGGCGGTCCCTGGCCCACGAACGCCACCGCGACAGAAGCCGGAGTTGGTGCCGCAGTAGGAGATGAGGATCCGCCGCCGCTACCGCATCCGAACGGGAGGAGAAGCGCAAACAACACGAACAGGGGTGGGAGGATCGAAAAAACTATCCACCACGGACGTCGATGATTCACTCGTGATCCATTCAAGCAGATTTAGATAACGTAACGGTTTGGGATAACCTAATGGATGCATGAACGCAAGGAAGCCGCCGGAAAGGATGCACGCGCGACACCGTCTTGACGCGTGCCCCTGCGTCACCGAACAATCAATTGCATCATCCAGGCGCCTGCCGAAAATGAACGTCGGTATCAGATCGATTGGATTTTTCACCTCAACCTTCGCATTCGGCGCAGCCATGCTTCTTGTCGCGATGGTGTCCGCGCGACCGGCCTACGCCGCGTTGGCCCTCTCGATTGGAAATCCCGGCCTGGAGCATTTCGATTCCGATGGTGGTGTCGAATTGAACTTCGGACTGACCGACGAAAGCGGTCAGCCGGTGGGAAATCTCAAACCAGAAAACGTCAAGGTCCTTGAGGATGGCAAGCCCGCGAAGATCATCGATTTCCGCGGTGTAGGACAGGGGCGCCCCGTCGATATTATCTTCGTCCTCGATGTCACCGAGTCGATGCAACCGTACATCGATGCGGTCAAGCAGAACGTCATCCAGTTCGCGCAGGACTTATCGGCCAACAATCGCGACTACCGGCTCGGGCTCGTGACCTTCGAAGACTACGTCGTTTCCAAATATCCCGACTGCAATTGCGCCTATCGCAATAGCTTCACCTCCGATGTGCATCAGTTCACCGATTGGGTCAGCTCACTACACGCGGGCGGCGGCGGCGACATTCCTGAGGACCAGCTCGATGCGCTCGCATATGCCGCGAGCTTTCCGTTCCGTCCGAAGGCCGAGGGGATCATCATCATCGTGACCGATGCTCCCCCGCATCATAAGGGCGACGGTTCGCGCTACACGCAGCACGATCAGGCCTACCACGACCATCATTCGGTCGACACCGACGTCACCGAGGAAACCGGCGACGAGGTAGCGTCGCAGCTCAAGAAAAATGGCCTGACCCTTTACGCGGTGGTGCCGCCGCCGTTTATCGCGCCCGAATATCAGGAGATCGTCGATGCCACACACGGCAAGTCGTACAACATCATCACCGAGGAAGGGCGCTTCGCGTCGCTGGTGCGCGAGATTGGGCATTCGATCGCGACCGAGTATTCGCTGACGTATCGCACGCCGCGTCCAATTGAGGACGGCACCGATCGCAAGGTCGACTTGGAAGTCGATTACGGCGGCAACAGCGTGGGCGCATCGACCTCGTATCAGGTACGCGGCGTGGGGGGCGCTGCGATCAACGTGCCCGACGACAATGGTGTCTCCGGCGCGAGCGGCGAGAATGTCTCCGGAACCGGCCTCCGGCAGCTTTCATTCAAATGGTGGAACGGCGCAGTCCCACTGATCGCGCTACTGGCGCTCTTCGCGCTGTCGCGGCTGCGCTTCGGCGTATCCACCGACGAGCTCAAGGCTGCGCTCGAGGCCCAGGCGCATACGCCGGTCGCGGCGCCGCGCGGCCCGGCAGTCGTTCCATCCGCGCCTCGCCCCTCGCAGGCATCGACCGCATCGCGCCCGGTCGCATCGACCGGTGGCGCCGCGCGCCTGATGACAGTGAATCCTGTTGATCCGGTTCCCTCGGAATACAGTCTCTTCAAAGATGAGGTCACGGTCGGCCGCGGCGAGGACAACGACGTGGTGATTCCGCATGCGAGCGTCTCGCGCGCGCACGCCCGCCTGATGAAACGCAACGGTGCCTACGAGCTGATGGATCTGAACTCGACCAATGGCACCTATGTGGATGATCGGCGCCTTACGGGCTCGCAATCCCTCCCGAATGGCAGCCGCCTGCGCTTCGGGGACGTGCAGTTCATCCTGCGGTTCTGACCTTCCATTCTTCGCTTGTGCTTTCTGTTCTTCCCCCGTTGTTCGGGGGAAGTGGCCTGGCGCAGTTCATGCGATGCCGCGAGCATGAACTGTGACGACTCGAGGAGGGACCGTACCTCCGGATTCTGTGCCTGCCTGCGACTTGAAAGGTAGCGCGCAGTTAGCAGGAATGAACGCTGAGCGATCCTTGTCTTATCAACTAAATGAGATGGTCTAATTCGCGATGTGCAGCACCACCCGGAAGCGTGCCTTGCCGCTCATCATCCGATCGTAGCCCTCGGCGACGCGCTCCAGCGGAACCACCTCGTTCATCGAGCGCACGCCGGTCATCACGCTGAATGCCAGCGTGTCCTGCATATCGATCGATGTCCCCGAGTACCATCCTTTGATCGATTGCCGGCCCCTCAGAATCATCAGCGGATCGTATGTCATGGGGCCGACTGCACCGATCACCATCAGCATGCCGTTGGGCGCCAGCCCGCCGACGGTCGCAGCCATCGCGGGGCTGTCGGTGACCGTGGCGAGGACGGCTTTAGCGCCGCCGAGTTTCGCGAGTTCCGCCGCGGGGTCGGATTTCGTGTTGTCGATGTAGCGCCATGCTCCGAGTTGACGCGCGAGCGGTTCCTTGTCCGCGCCGCGTGCGATCGCGACGGTGCGAAATCCCATCTTTGCCGCAAACTGGACGCCCAGATGGCCCAGGCCGCCGAGGCCCAGCACCGCGACCAGATCGCCGCCGCGCGCGCCGCTGTTGCGCAGCGCGTTGAACGTGGTGATACCGGCGCACATGAGCGGTGCAGCTTCGATGGGACTTAATTCGGGCGGAATCGACGCCACTGCATCGGCGGGCGCAATCATGTATTCGGCGTAGCCGCCATCGGAGGTAATGCCGGTCACGCGGTTCGCCGTCTCACAAGCGAAAGAATCCCCCCGCCGGCAGGAGTCGCAGTATCCGCAACTGCCGCCATGCCATCCGACGCCGACCCGATCGCCGACCTTCCATCGCGCGACGCTCGCGCCGATTGCATCGACCACGCCGGCGATTTCGTGGCCGGGGACGCGCGGATAAGTGATGCCCGGGTAGACTCCCTCCTTCGCCATCGAATCGCTATGACAAATTCCGCACGCCTGCACCTTGAGGCGTACTTCGCCGGCGGCCGGCGTGGGGATGTCGCGTTCGACGATTTCGATCGGACCGTTCGCGCGAACAATTTGGGCAGCTCGCATCTTCGCCATAGGTCATCTCCTGGAATTCGGAGACGCAGGAGTTTTGGTGGTGATGCTGCTCGAGAAGACTCCTGCGCTCGGCGGTGTGAAGCGTTGAGGAACGAAGACGGCAGCATCGGCAGGGCAACGGAGCAAATAGTCCACTGCCCCTATGGCTATCTATACCGAATTGCGAAATCGGTGGGAAATTTTACTGGCGTGAATTGATGACGCGTTCGCGAAACGTTCTGGGGCGGAGGAGGCGACGGTAGCCCGGCATCGAATAATGAGCAAACCGCTTCATTGCCGCGGCTCGCGTGACGCCGATCTGAGCAGGTTGGCGACGGTTTGCAGTAGACGCACGAGGTCGACGGGTTTACGAATGACTGCGTCGGCGTCGACTTTCGCATTAAGTGCGGTGACCACTATGACGGGGATACGGAACTGCGAAAGCTTCGGGTCGGTCTTCATCTCGGCCAGAAACTGCCATCCATCCATTACGGGCATGAAGAGATCGAGGATGATGACGGCCGGAGCAAACTCAGCGGCGCGCAGATGGTCGAGAGCTTCCTGCCCGTTGGCGACTGTCTCGACCAGATAGCCTTCCATCGAGAGAATATCCGCGAGCGCCGTGAGCGAGCCGGCGTCGTCGTCGACCACGAGCAGTTTTGCCGATCCAGCCATCTTCGTACCTTGGACGTGGCTGGACATGGAAAAGTTCAGCAATTGGTCGGATTATTGACCGTTGTGACCGAGATGGTTGCTAGGTTATGAAGAGTTTTATTCAGCCGATAAAAAGTGCATAACAAGTCATTAAGCGACCGATGGATTGATATCCGCCCATAAGCGACGCATAAACTCGATGTGCATTTCGACCGCCCATAACGTCTCGGCTGCGGCGCTTTCCGGAATCGCGCGGAAAATCGAGCCCGCGCTGGAGTCGCCGTGGTCCTTGTCGACCTCGATATGGACGGTGAAGAACCGCACGCCGTCGTCGTTCAATTTGTAATGGCGGCGCAGTCCCTCGACCACACGTACATATGCGTCGGGGTTGAACAACTCCGAGCCGAGGCTGATTCCCGCCAGCGTCACGTACCACGGCTTCGAATCGGCGAGCCAGTACATCCAATGAACCATTGCAGTGGCGTCGGCAGACATCGTCGCGCGCAGCAGCCGCTCGCGCGGTATGCCGATAGCCTCACCGAACTCCAGATAAAGCTCCATGTGCGAGCGGCCGACGCCCGATTGCCGCCCCAGTTCCTCTTCGAGCAGATTTTCGACAATCGCGCGGCGCGCGCCGAAGTCGTCGCACTTCGCGTATATGAGCCCGAGGATATTCGCATTGTGGCCCTTGTTGCCGATGTAGAGTTGCGTCGCGAAGTGGCGCAGCTGCTCGAGGCTCAGCTCGCCGCGTTCGATCTGGTCGATGGTCGGATGCGACTTGAGGGTGCGGCTGCTGCGCTCGAGCCGCTTGATGAGTCCGTCGAGCAGGCCGATTCCCTTCTGAATGTCCATCCGATTTCCTTAGCAGGCCCGCGCGCCGCTTCCTATATCCATCATCGGCTACCGACTGCCAGCGTGGTCAGATAGATAGCCCCCATGCCCAGAATCGTCGCGACCGCAACCCACGGCGAGTCATGCTCGCGCGCTTCCGGCAGCAAATCCGACGCGCCGATATAAAGAAACGAACCCACGAAAAATGCCAGCACGCCCGGAAGCAGCGATGCGTTGATGCGATAGACCACCGTGAACGCCGCGCCGAGCACCGGCGCCATCATGTCGAAGACGAGCCACATCACCGCGCGATTGACCGGATTGCCATGCGCGAGGACGACCGTCACGGTGTTCATCCCGTCGCTCAAATCGTGCGCGATGATTCCCATCGCGATCAGCACTCCGACATGCGCGCTGGTCTGGAAGCCGACGCCAATCGCGACGCCATCGAGGAAGCTGTGCAGCACCAGACCGGCCGCCGAGAGTGCGCCCAACTCCGGCTCGTGCGCGGTACCGACGCGAACGTGGAAGTGCTCGCGGGCGCGATGCAGCGCGGTGTAGCGCTCCAGCCCGAAGAATGCGAGAAAGCCGGCCGCCGCAAATGGCATGTAGGATGGCCCGCCCAGCGCGAAAACCTCGGGCAGGATGTCGAATAGCGCGACCGCCAGCACGGCTCCCGAACCGAAGCCCAGAAGAAGATGGAGACTGTCGCGAAAGCGCACCGCGATCGCACCGCCGAGACCGGTCGAAGCGAGGGTGATACAGGCCACCAGGATCGGGACGAAGCGCATGCGCGGGCATTATTCGGGCTTCCGCGCGGCTGCGCAAGAAAGGTGATGGGCTACGGCGAGGGACTGCGGCGCGTCGTGATCGCCGATATCGCCATCTTGTAGATTTCTTCTACGATCCGATCTTGTTGCTCGCGATCGCGCGCGGGCTCGTACCATCCGAAGACGGAATTCATCGCGCCGAACAGCAGCGAGGTCTGGATGCGCGAGGTTTCACGATCGATCGCACCGCCGTCACCGGCGGCGACCTGTTCGATGAGCTTGCGGCAGAAGTTCGAGTACTCACGCATCATGCGCGCGATCTGCGCGGCATTGCGCGGCGAGAGCGATTGCGTTTCGCGTACCAGCACCTTCATTTCGGCGACGTTGTCGAGCTGATATTCGATATGCACCTTGATAAAGCGCCGCAGCTTTTCTTCCGGTCGTGCGCATCGGCAGTCTGCTCCTCGGCGCGCGCGGAAAGCTTCTCGAACGCGCGCCGGGAAATCAGAAACAGCAGCTCTTCCTTGTTGCGCAGGTAATAGTAGATGCGCGGAAAGGAAATTTGCGCGTGCGCTGCGATATCGCGAATCGAGGCGAGTCCAAAACTCTTTTGCGCAAATACCTCAGCGGCCGCGCGCAAAATGTGATCG
>DATGKG010000354.1:0-6579 GCA_035294805.1 Binataceae bacterium (SeqCode)
TCGGCGCGGGTGTCGGCATCGCGGGATTTCTCGGCTCCGCGATTCCGCAACTGCGCCGTTTCACGGGTTCGATCAATTTTCCCGCGCTCAACATCATCAAAGGCGCGGCCGGCGGATGGATCGGCGGTTTCCTCGGCGGACTTACCTTCGACATGATCAATCAGGCGACCGGCGGCGGCCTCGCGTCGCGGCTGATCGGGCTGAGCCTCATCGGACTCGCGATCGGATTGCTCATCGGCCTCGTGCAGGAGCTGACCAAGGCCGCGTGGCTGACGGTCGAGGCAGGCCGCCTGAAAGGTAGGCAATATCGCCTCGAAGGCGCGATGTCGTCGATCGGACGCGCCGAGGAAAATCCGGTCGGCCTGTTCGGCGATACCGCCGTACAGGCGCGGCATGCGGTGATCGAACGGCGCGGCAACGACTACGTGCTGCGTGGACTCGCGATCGCCGATGGAACCTTCCTCAATGGCGAGCGCATCGAGACCGCGACGCTGCGCGACGGCGACCGCATCCGCATCGGGGGGTATGAAATGAGCTTCCATTTGCGCGGCGCAGGACCTTCCCTTCGGACCGGATCCGGTCCCTCGCAGATTTTTGCAGAAGCGGGGTTAGCAGCATCGAAAGATGGCGCGATGCTGGTCAATGCGAGTGGCCAGAGCTTTCCTATTCAAAGTGGACGCGAGACCAAGATTGGCCGCGCGACCGATAACGATATCGTGCTCGGCGACTCCTCCGTGTCGCGCCATCATGCGTCGATCGAATCGAGCAACGGCTCCTTCCGCCTACGCGATCTCGGCAGTCAGAATGGAACCTTCGTGCGCGGCGAGCGGGTCAACGAAGCTCCGCTGAAAAACGGCGACGCGGTACGGGTCGGCGACGCTTCGTTTACCTTCCGTGCCTGAAGCGGATTATGAGAGGCCGCGCTTCTGCTCGCGATGCGGATTGCCGGTAAGTGTTGAGGGCGCAAGCTTCTGCAAGGAATGCGGCGCGGGGCTCGAAGGAAGCCAGAACCTCGCTCGCGAAGGCACGCTGCGGCCGCTGGTCGCGTTTCTCCTCAGCATCATTCCCGGCCTCGGCCATATTTATCAGGGTCACGTGACGCGCGGAGTGGTTTGGTTTTTTGGCGTCGCGATGGCATACGGGGCGGGACCGATCGGCTATTTGCTACATTTGATTTGCGCGGTGAGCGCTGCCTCATACGGCTCAAATCGCTACGATGAGCGCAGGCGGCGACGGCGGCGGAGAATCGATCGGATCTCCGCGCAAGTTTGAACGGTTCGGATTCAAGTTTAACGGTTCGGATGATGATAGCGGCGAATTCCATAATCGGGGGACGATATCGCGTCACCAAACCGCTCGGCGGCGGCGGCATGAAGCTGGTCTACCTCGCCGAAGATTTGCGCCTCGCCTCGCGGCCGTGCGCGCTCGCCGAGATGGTCGACAGCTTCACCGATCCCAACATGCAGCAGCAGGCGGTCGCCGCTTTTCAGCGCGAGGCCGACATGCTCGCGCAACTCAGCAACGAACATATCCCGCGCGTCTTCGATCGCTTCAGCGAGCAGAACCACCACTACCTCGTGATGGAGTTTATCGACGGCTTCACGCTCGAAGACGAACTCAAGAACACCGGCGGCAAACTCGACGAAGCGCGCGTCATCGATATCGCGCTGCAGATCCTCGATACGCTTCAGTACTTGCACGGCCTCGAACCGCCGGTGGTGTATCGCGATTTGAAGCCGTCGAACGTGATGCTGGGGCGCAACGGCCAGGTCAAGTTGATCGATTTCGGCATCGCGCGATTTTTCCTGCCGCAGAGCAACGCCACCATGATCGGGACGCAGGGCTACGCGCCGCCCGAGCAGTATCGCGGCCGCGCGGAATCGCGCTCCGATTTGTACGCGCTCGGCGCCACCATGCATCATGCGCTGTCGGGACGCGATCCGGCCGCCGAACCGCCATTCAGTTTTCCCAAAATCCGAACGCTCTGCCCTAACGTCACGCCCGCGCTCGCCGATCTCGTCGATCAGGCGCTGGAGTATGACGTCGTTCATCGGATGGCCGATGCGCGCGAATTCAAGGAGCGCCTCCTTGCGATCAAGTCCGGCGTCGCAACCGCGAGGGTGAATGGCCCAGCGACGTCGCCGCCTCCGTCCGGCAAACCGCAGATGCGATTGCCGCTGGGAGGCGCGAGCGCGCGCCCGCAAGCAGCACCCGAAGATGCAACCGTTATCCTGCGCGCCCCAAATACGCAGGGTGATGTGCACGGCGACCTGCGATGTCCAACCTGCCGCAGAAGCATCCCCTCGGACTCGCGATTCTGTTCCTTCTGCGGCCATAGCGTGACCCTCCCGATGGGCGGCAACGGCAGCGCGACCGCGGACTCCGCGACCACCGTGCTTCCCGAACGAACCGGTGGCATCGCTCAACCCGACATACCGCGGCGCTCCGAAAGCTATCCGCACTGGCGGCCGGCGCGTCGCGACCCGCGTCCGATACGCTTCATCGTCGCGATGGTCATCGGGCTGTTCGTCGTCGCGATCGCGGTGAGCGGTGTGGTGAACTATCTCCAGCAAGTGGCACATCAGCGTGTCGAGTCGTCCGCACCGAGCGAGCCCGTTTCTCCCGATGCCTCTATCCCGCCCGGCCTGGAAAATCCCAGTCCGGACACGACCGAACCCGAGCACACTTCGCCGATCGCGATCACGCTGCGCCAATGGTTGAACATGCAGGGCTACAGCGCGGTGCACTTCAGCCTCAACGGCGACACGGTTATTCTGTGGGGCACGGTGCCGAACGAATTCGAGCGGCGATGGGTGCGGACGCAGGCGACGATGCTGACCGGCGCGAGCAGCGTCATCGACCATATGATCATTCGCCCAACACCCGAAGCCGACAGCGAGCCCTGATACGATGATCGTCGATATCCACGTCCATACGCATCTTTCGGATGATTCGAAAACTACGCCCGAGAAATATGTCGAAGCGGCGATCAAGAGCGGCGCGGGCCTCGGCGCGATCTGCTTCACCGAGCATCGCCGGTTCCCACGCGATCCCGCAGTAGATAATCTCTACGCCGAGTTATCCGACAATCACGGCATCCTGATCATCAAGGGAATCGAGGCCGATACCGACCTCGGCCATTTGCTGCTCTTCGGGCTCACCGACGAAGTATTGCGCCGCTTCGAGCCCGAGCAACGGCTGCTTAAGAGCGCGCATCTCATCGATGTGATTCATAAAGAAGGTGGCATCGCGATCCCGGCGCATCCGTTTCGCGATTCGGGTTACGGCGTACGGCTGGAAGACATGGTGGCGAAGCATGGCAGCGCGCTATCGGCGATCGAGGCCATCAACGGACAGAACTCGCCGGCCGAGAATGACCGGGCACTCGCGGCGGCGGAGAAGCTGGGCCTCACCGCGCTGGGCGGGAGCGATGCGCATTTCCCGACGCCGCATTGGTTCCTGACTTGCGCCACCGAGTTGGAGCGGCCGATCAAAAACGTCGAGGAGCTGTGCGCCGAGCTGCGCGCCGGACGTGCCCGCCCACATCATTTCGCGCGCCCTGCTTAGTCTACTGCGCGGTCGCGGGCTTGCCGTTGGATTCGCTCAGCGCGCGAGTGAAACGGCGCAAGTCGGATGCGCGGCCGGCGATCACCAGCAAATCGCCGGCTTTGAGTGCCCGGTCGGGTGCAATCGGAACGAAGCCGGATTCCGGATCGTCGACATCGCGCAGCGCAAGCACCGTCACGCTGAAACGCGCGCGAGGATCGAGGGTCCGAAGCGTCTGTCCGACCGCCGCGCGAGGAACCTCGGCGCGCGTGACGCGATAGCCGCTTGCCCAGGAGATGTTGGAATCGCCGCGCGCGATCGAAGTCAGCGACAATGCGACGCGGTTGAGTGCCTGTGCGACGTGACGGCGCGTCACCAGCCCGAGAAATTGCCCTTCATGAGAACGATCGGCGACCGGCACTTCCTCCAGTCCGTCGACTCCCATCATCTCGCTGGCCGCGTCGAGCGTCGCGTCGGGCAGAATCAGCGGCGGGTTGCGCTCGCATAAGTCGTAAGCGTTCACCAGCGGCGACAAAGACTCCTCGCGCACTATCAGGGCCAGCAGATCGCGCGTGATGATGAGGCCGGTAAAATTTCCGGTGCTGCTCACCACCGGTAGCGTCGATTGCGAGGTCTCGCCGGCGATGCGCAGAACTTCATCGAAGGTCGTACTCTCGGCGACCGTCACGACGTCCCTGTCCATCACGGCGCGGACGGGAATCTGGCTGAGCGCGAGCCGCTCCTGCGCGATGTGCAAAGTTTTGCCCTCGCGCGCGAGACGATAGGTATCGATCGATTCGGCTTCGATCTGACGCGCCACCACCAGCGCCGCAATCGTCGCGATCATCGCGGGCAACGCGACGGTGTAATTCTGCGTCATCTCAAAGAGCAGGAACAGCGCGGTCAACGGCGCATGCGTGGTGCCGGCTAGAAATGCGCCCAGGCCCACCAGCGCATACGATCCACGCGGTCCGGTAAGATGCGGGATGAACAGGTTGAAGGCTCGCTGCGCGGTGCCACCCGCCATCGTGCCGATAAAAAAGATCGGTCCGAACACGCCGCCGGGCGCGCCCGAGCCGAGAGACACGCTGCTGGTGAACATTTTGGCGAAGGTGAGCGCGGCCAGTATCGCGAGTTCGTGCTGTCCGGCCATCGCGGCGTTGATGGTGGGATAGCCGTCGGACAAATTTTGCGGAAGAAAAATGGCGACCGTGCCGACGATCGCGGCCCCGATCGCGAGCTTCTGCCACGCCATGAGGTTGAGGCGCCGAAAGCGATCCGCGGTTTCGTGAAAGAAGCGGATATAGCCCGCGGCGAGCACGCCGAACACCGCGCCCATCGCGCCATAGGTGAGCATCTCCCAGTAACTGCGCAGCACGAACTGCGGCACCTGGAAGACCGCGTCGTTGCCGGTCACCGCGCGCGAGGTCACCACCGCGGTCAGCGTCGCCACAATCAGTAGCGTGAGGTTGGCGAGTTCGGTATGGCCGAGCAGGACGATCTCCTGCGCGAACATCAGGCCGCCCATCGGCGCATTGAAAGTGGTGGCGATGCCCGCGCCGGCGCCGGCCGCGACCAGCACCTTCGCGCGCTCCGGTCCGAGTTTGCGGAATTGCGCGACCGCTGAGCCGATCGCGCCGCCGACTTGCGCGATAGGACCTTCGCGGCCCACCGACCATCCCGAGCCGAGCGAGAGCGCGGCCCCCGCGGCCTTGACGAAGATCCATCCACGCTTGATGCGCGCGTTGCCGAGATTTACCTGCTCGAGGAAGTGCGGGAAGCCGTAACCGAGCACATCGCCGCGAAAGAAGCGGTCGAGCAGCAGCATTCCCGCAGCGCCGCTGGCAAGGATCAGCGGGATAAGCGCCAGATGAACTCCGCCGAGATTGATGCCGAGCGCATTCCATTCCAACCCGCGAAAGAGCGCATCCGAGAAATGAATCAATGCACGGAAGCCGAGGTTGCCCAGCGCGGCCAGCATCCCGACCACCGACGCGAGCAGGATCATCTGGACATAGTTGAACTGATCGGTGCGCAGCCCCAGCTTCGGCTTGGAGGGATCGATCTTGGTTCCCGGCACGCGATCACCTTGGGCGAAAAATCAGATGTGAAGGAAGCGCTTGATGACCGTCATCGATTGATCGAGCTGATCGTGATGCACCCAATGACCGGCCTTCTCGATCGTCACGATCTCGGCCTTCTTGAACACCTTGGTGCGGCCGTCCTTTTCCCAGTCGCCGGTCCATGACTCGGCGCCGCGAATCAACAGCGTCGGGCATTCGATGTGCGACCAGATTTCTTCCGCGTCCTTCAAATTGAACTGATATGGCGTGGTCGCGCGCACGTAGTTGTCGAACTTCCAAGACCACGTCCCGTTCTCATTGCGCTGGATGCCCCATATCGTCAGATGGCGCGCTTGCTCGACGCTCAGATGCGGATTCTCAGCGCGCATCCGCGCCAGCGCTTCCTCGATGCCCGGGTACTCGTGGACCTTGCGTTGCGCGAGCGACTGCATCTGCCCGACCCAATTCTGCATGCGCTCGCTGGCAGGCGTGTCCTTAATCATGCCGGGCGGTGGGCCGAGGCCCTCGATCGATACGACACTTTTCACCAGCTTAGGAAACACACCGGTATACTGCAGCACGATGCCGCCGCCGAGCGAATGGCCGATGAGCGTCAGCGGCTGGTTCCCCAAAGCGTTGATGAGCTGCGCGAGGTCCACGACGTAATCGATCATCGAGTAGGGACTGCCGATCGCATGCGCGGAATCGCCGTGGCCGCGCAGGTCGGGCGCAATGATGTGAAAATTCCTGCGCAAGTCGAGCGCGGTCCAGTCCCAATTGCGGCAATGATCGCGGCCGCCGTGCACTAGAATCATCAGCGGTGCATCGGGATTGCCCCAATCGACATAGTGAAGCTTCAGTCGCTGCGAGAAAAAATAATGCGAGGTCGGTCCGATGATGTTTTCGGCCATGCCGGGTGCGACTCCGCTTCAGGCGAGGTTCGGTTTCACGTCGTCGAGCGCGGCGCGGG
>DATGKG010000355.1:0-6912 GCA_035294805.1 Binataceae bacterium (SeqCode)
TCGGCTTCAAACACAATCGATGAAACCGGGTCCACGATGAGCTCGAGAAAGGCGATGTGTAACGGAGCAAAGACCAACGGCCAGCCAAAAATGATGGGCAGGAGCGCGAGCCCGCCAATCGGGACGTGAACCGCGAGCAGGAAACCCATCGCCTTGCGGATATTGTCGTAAATGCGGCGCCCGAGACGAATAGCTCTTACGATCGAGGAGAAGTTGTCGTCCAGCAACACGATCGCCGAAGCTTCCCGAGCTACGTCGGTGCCGCGCCCTCCCATCGCTACGCCGATGTGCGCCGCCTTTAGGCAAGGTGCGTCGTTGACGCCGTCACCGGTCATCGCGACTATTTCGCCGTTGGCCTTCAGCGCATTGACCAGCCGTAGCTTGTGCTCGGGAAGCATCCGTGCAAAAACCCGCACGCGCCCGAGGCTATCGCGCAATTCCCGGTCACTCATGCGGGCCAGATCCGGACCCGAAACAACTTTTGCCGCATCGAGACCGGCTTGCGCCGCGATTGCACTGGCAGTGGCCGGATAATCCCCGGTGACCATCACCACTTGAATGCCCGCGCTGCGGCATTCTTTGATCGCTTCCGAAACGCCTGCGCGGAGAGGATCAGCCAGACCAATGAGGCCGATGAATTCGAACCGCAAGGCGAGCGGTGAATCGGGCCAAGGCGGACCTGAGGAAGAGCTCTTGGCAACCGCGATAACGCGCATCCCTCTCCCGGCCATCTCGTTGACCTTGCGAAGCACTACCTTCAGTCCGTCGCCCGCAAGATCGCACAACTTCGCGATTGCCTCCGGCGCTCCCTTCGCGGCAACCACGTAGGCCTGATGCTCTGGCGCCTTCCAAATATGGGTAACAGCCAGGAGCTCGGTACTTAACTCATACTCATGAGAGAGGACCCAATCCTTGTGCAGCGAGTCCGCATGGGGAAGGCTTCGTCGGCCGAAATCGTGAAAGGCGCGCTCCATAGGATCGAATGGATGGATCTCGCTGGCGAGGACGCCATACTCAACCAGAGGAAGGAACTTCGCTGGAATTGGAGCATTCGATGGATCGACGCGAAATTCTTCTTCGCCGGCGAAGAGCTCGGCCACGGACATTCTATTGACGGTAAGTGTTCCAGTCTTGTCGGTACACAAAACGGTCGCGGCGCCGAGGGTTTCAATCGTGGCGGAGCGTCTGGTCAGAACGTTTGCCTTCGAAATCCTCCATGCTCCCATCGTCATGAAAATGGTGAGCACGAAGGGAAACTCCTCCGGCAGCAGTGACATCGCCAGTGTGATTCCCGCCAACAAGCCATCCAACCACGATCCACGCATCACCACGTAGAGAACAACTACCAGCAGACTGATTCCGATCCCGATTACTGCCAATACTCGAACCAGGCGCCGGACCTCCCGATGAAGGAGGCTCGGTTCGATAACTATATCGCCCAACGCCTTGCCGATTTTTCCAATCTCGCTCGCAGCTCCGGCGGCGATAACCTCGCCCACCGCATGTCCCCGGACGATCATGGTGCCCGCAAATGCCAGCTCGGCGGTATCCTCCATCGGGTTTCCCGATAGCGGCTGCTTCCGCGCACGCTTTCGAACCGGAACGGATTCGCCCGTCAGCAGAGACTCATCGGCCTCCAGGTCATTGCACGAATGAAGCACCACATCGGCAGGAACTCGATCACCTTCCGAAAGAATGACTACGTCACCACGCACAACTTCGCGACCGGGAATGCGCTTGATGAGACCGTCTCTGACTACCAACGCTCGCGGACTCGTCAGATCGCGCAAGGCTTCGAGAACGTGTTCGGTCCGGTTTTCCTGAATGGTCGCGATGGCAACCGTCGTGATAGCGGAGCCGACCAGGATCAGAGCTTCAGTATGGTTGCCGAGCGCGAAATAGATGGCGCTGGCGGCGAGCAGTAGCTCGAACATCGGCTCGCTGCACACTTCAATCGCAATGCGAAACAGATTTCGGCGGCGAGGTTTCTGGAGCTCGTTGTATCCCTCCGAACGCAGCCGACGCGCAGCCTCCTCCTCCGAAAGGCCGCTCACAGCCGACGTATCGGCCGGCAGAAATTTGCTTTCAGGTGTAAACGGCGATCGGGCGGACATGAGACCGCTCCGGTAGAAAATCGGTGCGAAATAAGTTTTTTCGGAGGATCCTAGGAATTTCGCGATCTCAGGTTATTGCGGGTCGGCCACCTTGAGTAACTGCTTGCCGAAATTCGCGCCGGTGAACAACCGAATGATGGTCTTCGGCGCGTTCTCCAGGCCGTTTTGCAAATCGATTTGGTTTTTGACCTTGCCCTGCATGAACCACGTGCTCAGCTCGCCGATCGCCTCCGGAAAATGTTTCGCATAGTGAAATACCAGGAAACCTTCCATCCGCGCGCCGTGCAGGATGAGATTGAAATAGTTCTTCGGGCCAGGACCGGTCATGCCGGTCTCGTTGTAGCGCGAGATCGCACCGCACAACACGACTCGGGCGCCATCGCGAATGCGCGCCAGCGCATGATCTAGGATTTCGCCGCCGACATTGTCGAAGTACACGTCGATGCCCCCGGGACAATGCCGCGAGAGCGCCTCGCCGACCTTCTCATTCTTATAGTCGATGGCGGCGTCGAAGCCCGCCTCTTTCGTCAACCATTCGCATTTGTCGCGGCCGCCCGCGATTCCGACCACGCGGCATCCTTTGACTTTCGCAATCATGCCCGCAACGGAACCGGTCGCGCCGGCTGCGCCCGATACCACGAAAGTCTCGCCCGCTTTCACGCTCCCAACCGAGATCGTTCCGAAGTACGCGGTCAGTCCGGTAGTCCCGAGTAGCGACAGCGCGAGCAGCGGGTCGGTACCGGGCGGCAGTTTCTGCATACCCATCAGCCCTTTGCCGTCGCTGATGGTGTAGTCCTCCCATCCGAAGAGTCCGTTGACAAGGTCGCCCTTCGCGATCCCCGGCCGCTTCGATTCGACGACTTGCCCGACGGTTCCGGCGAGCATCACATTGCCGATTGGAATGGCCTTCATATAAGTGTCCATCGACATCCATCCGCGCTGGGTCGGATCGAATGAGAAGGCGAGGTTGCGAACAAGGACCTGTCCGTCCTGAAGCGGCGGCACTGTGCTTTCATTCCAGCGGAAATCGCTTTCCTTAATGAGACCTTGCGGACGCGCGGCCAACAGCCATTGCCGATTCTTGAGTTCCGCCATCGAGATGCCTCCCGGGAATTGTGCGCTCGCCGGTGGACGGCGAGTTACGAAACAGAAGATACTGAGCGCGCCCAAGTTTGCAAGGCAGGCTGAGCGCATCGCTTTTAGTCGCGACAACCTTCATAAGGAGATCGATCGATGGGCATAATATCCTGGATTTTCGTCGGTTTGATTGCCGGATTTCTCGCCAGCAAGGTGGTCAATCGCAGCGGCGAGGGCATGGTGCGCGACATCCTGCTCGGGGTGGTCGGCGCCATCGTCGGCGGATGGATTTTTAACGCGATGGGCCAGCCGGGGGTCTACGGCGTGAACCTCTACAGCATCCTGGTGGCATTCATCGGAGGGGTGGTCGTGTTGGTTCTCTATCACGCGCTGTTCGGCAGGCGCACGTGATATCCCAGCGGTTTGCAGATGCCATCGGCTTGCGATAGCGACTAGCTATTCTCGATCAGCGCTGGAGGGAGCATGCCCTATCTCAATCGCGACGGAGTCAACATTTACTACGAGGAGCGCGGCACCGGTCCCGCCGTCCTGCTCTCGCATGGCTACAGCGCGAGCGCCCGGATGTGGAAGGGCCAGATGAATGCGCTATCCGATCGGTACCACCTCATCGCATGGGATATGCGCGGGCACGACCGCTCCGACTCGCCCGACGATGCGAAGCTCTATTCGCATGAGACGACGGTGGCCGACATGGCGGCGATCCTCGATGCGTGCGGCGCGAAGCGCGCGGTCATCGGAGGCCTGTCGCTTGGCGGTTTCATGTCGCTGGCGTTCAACCTCGCGCATCCGGACCGCGTCGCGGCGCTGATGCTGTTCGACACCGGTCCGGGTTACAAGAAAGATGCTCCGCGCGAGGAATGGAACAAGATGGCCGGCTCGATGGCGAGCGCGCTCGAGCGCAAGGGGCTTGAGGCGATGGGTACCGGCGCGGAAGTCATGCTCTCGCATCATCGCAGCGCGCAAGGCCTCGCGCATGCGTCGCGCGGGATGCTCGCGCAGTCCGACGGGAGGGTGATCGAATCATTGCCATCGATCAAGGCACCCACACTGGTGTTGGCGGGCGCCAAGGACGTGCAATTCCTCGCGGCGACTGACTATATGGCCGCGAAGATTCCGGGCGCCGAAAAAGTCCTCATCGAAGGCGCAGGCCATGCGGCGAACATCGATCAGCCCGAGGCATTCAATAACGCGGTGCGGAAGTTCCTCGATCGCGTGACCGCATAGCGATGCGCATCAGACCTAGTTCTGCTGCTCCTCGCGCTCGCTGTTGATCCGATCCATCTCCTCCTGATGCCGTTGCTCTTCCTGTTCGCGCTGATATTCGTCTTGCTGCCGCGCGTTTTCCTGCTGCTGTTGCTCCTGCTCCTGTTGATATTGCTGCTGCTGTTGGGCGTCTTCATCGCGCTGGCGCGCCTGGTCGGCGTCGTAGTCGGAGTTGCTGTCATCCTGCGCGATGGCTGATGTGGGGCCGAAGGCGACGCGGTTGCACGTGATGGTCGTGAGCATGCCAAGCGTCAGACCTGATGTCACGGCAGCGATGAACCATAACGACGATTTCATTCCTCGACCTCCCTGGGCTCGGACCTCGATCAGAGTTCCCGCGAGGGTAAAGATACCGACTAGCCGATCGTATGGCCAAGGCGGAGGGGCGCGGCGGCTTGGTATGGATGGAACTAACTTCAATAACGCTTGATTTATGATCATGAAAACATTCGGTGCTGACTGTATGTCCCCCCCGGGTGATGCATTTCTATGCGATTTGCGAGGCGAGATGGCTCGGATTCGCATTCCGCAAGATGAGCCAGCGGAAATCCCCGCGATTTTCTATGCCTTCCATCACGGCACATTTTTCGCGTAGCCTTTTTGGACTCACCGGTCCACAATTTGTACTGGACTTATCTTTTTGATCTGTCGTCTAACTAGGATCGGTACAAAAGGAAGTTTCTGAACTCTTCCTCCGCTTGCATTTGCGATAGAGGCATCGCGGTCAAATGGCGTTCCTGCCTCGGAGAGTCTTCACCCTATGATGGCGCTTGTTCGTCTCGCCCTTCGTCGTCCCATTTCCGTCGCCGTAATGGCGCTCTTGATGCTCGTGCTCGGCGTTCTCTCCTTCGAGTTGATGAACGTCGACATCTTTCCGGAGATCAATCTGCCGGTCGTCCTCGAGGTGTGGAATTACCCCGGCCTGTCCGCGCTCCAAATGGAACGCCGGATGGTCTGGATCAGCGAGAGAGGAGCATCGACCACCGTAAACGGGATCGAGCACATCGATTCCGAAGCGATCAATGGCCTGGGAATCCTCAAAATCTATTTCTATCCCGGCTCGGATATTGGCGCCGCGATCGCGCAGATCAGCAGCGTCTCCGAGTCGATACTCTCGCAATTGCCGCGCGGGACCGTGCCGCCGCAAGTCATCTCATATGACGCCGCCAACGTGCCGGTCGCGCAGCTCAACATCTTTAGCGATACGCTGACTGAGTCGCAGCTCTTCGATTACGGCCTGAACTTTATCCGCATCCAGCTTTTCACGATTCCGGGATTTTCCAGCCCTGCGCCGCTCGGAGGCGTGCAACGCGCCGTGATGGTGAACCTCGATCCGACCACCCTCTATGCGAATGGCCTGTCGCCCGCCGACGTCGGCAACGCGCTCGCCGCCGCCAACGTCGTAATTCCGTCCGGCACCGCGAAGATGGGCGATTACGAATACGACGTCGACCTCAACATGAGTCCCAACTCGGTGCCGGAGTTCAATCAGCTTCCAATCAAGGTCACCAACGGCACGCCGATTCACGTCGGCGATATCGCTCCGGTTTCCGACACCCATCAGCCGCAAACCAACGTCGTGCGCGTCGACGGCCAGCGCGGAACCTATCTGATGGTGATCAAACACGCCGACGCGTCGACGCTGACCGTCGTCGATATGGTCAAGCAGAAGATTCCGCAGATCCTCGCCTCCGCGCCCAAGGGTCTCAAGATGACGCTGACCTTCGACCAATCCACCTTCGTGCGCGGCGCGCTATGGGAGGTGGTGCGCGAGTCGGTGATCGCCGCAATCCTGGTCGCGCTGATGGTGCTCATCTTCATCGGCTCGCCCCTCAGCATGCTCATCGTGATCACCTCGATCCCGCTGTCGATTCTCACCGCGATCGTATTTCTGAAGCTGACCGGCCAGACACTCAACATCATGACGCTCGGCGGGCTCGCGCTCGCGGTCGGTATGCTGGTCGATGACGCCACCGTCGAAGTCGAGAACATCCATCGCAACCACGCGATGGGCAAGCCGCTGCTGGTCGCGATCCTTGACGGCGCGAGCCAGATCGCTACGCCCACGCTGGTCGGAACGCTCTCGATCTGCATCGTGTTTTTTCCGGTCGCGCTGCTCTCGGGCGTCGCGAAGTTTCTCTTCACTCCGCTCGCCTTCGCGGTGGTCTACGCGATGCTGACCTCGTATTTGCTCTCGCGCACGCTGGTCACGACGATGGCGCACCATCTGCTCGCGAGCGAATCGGAAGAGCATGAGGGCCCGGGCCGATGGGATCGTTTCGTGCACGGCTTCAATACGCGATTCAATCTCTTTCGCGATCGCTATCGCGAGCTGCTCGCGATGTTTATCGCGTGGCGTGCCTTCGGGCTCGGCTGCGCCGCGCTCATGGTGGTCGCGTCGCTGGCGCTGGTGATGGTCACCGGCGAAGATTTCTTT
>DATGKG010000356.1:0-7715 GCA_035294805.1 Binataceae bacterium (SeqCode)
TCAGATCGTTCAGGAACGGCAACTGGAGCTTGCTCCAAGCGGGATTGTCGCGAACTTTGTCGTTACCGATGCAGGTATCGATCATGATGCGCTTGCCTTTGGATTCGAGCACCAGCGCGTGGATGCTCATTCCGAGGAGGCCCTTATCGTTCGTGAAATCTGCGAGCCAGCCCTTGCTGCTGCGCTCCTTCTTGGTGCGGTCCTCGGTTGCGTCGGGCATCAGCCAGGTGCCGGGCCATGCGCCTTCGCTCTCGATGATGCGGGTGATTTTAACGTCGCCGATATTCCATTGAGCCATGACGATTGTCTCCTGCTTTTCGATTGGCGAAACTTAGCGCGAGGCGCAGCGCCCCGACAAATGAAAAGACAAATCCGACGGCGGGTGATAGAAGAAGAACCGGTCATCAGGTAAGGCGATGCGTTGCGCGAAGTGCGGAACCGAAAATCCGGCCGGGAAAAAATTCTGCGGCGAATGCGGTAACGCGTTCACCATGCGATGCCCCAAGTGCGGCGTCGAGAACCCACCGCCATTCAAGTTTTGCGGCGAATGCGGCACCGCGCTCGCCTCAGTCGCGACGGTATCGAGCGAAAACGCGATTCGGGTCGCGTCCGAATCGCAGGATCCTTCCACGCTCGAAGGCGAGCGCAAGACCGTCACCGCGCTCTTCGCGGACATCAAGGGCTCGACCGAGATGATGGAGGATCTCGACCCCGAAAATGCCCGCGCCATTATCGATCCGGCACTCAAGCTGATGATCGATGCCGCCCATCGCTACGACGGCTATGTCGTGCAGTCGACCGGCGACGGCATCTTCGCACTGTTCGGCGCGCCGGTCGCGCATGAGGACCATCCGCAACGCGCCCTCTATGCGGCGCTGCGCATGCAGGAGGAGTTCAAGCGCTACTCGGATCGTATTCGCGCCGATGGCGGCGTACCGATTCAGGTGCGCGTGGGAGTGAACACCGGCGAGGTCGTGGTGCGCTCGATTCGCACCGGCGACGCGCAAACGGAGTACACGCCGATTGGCCATTCGACCAGTCTCGCATCGCGCATGCAGGCGTTGGCGCCGATAGGTTCCATCGCCGCGACGGAACAGATCCGCAGACTGTGCGAAGGCTACTTCGTCTTCAAGGCTCTGGGCCCGACCAAGGTCAAGGGCGTCAGCGAACCGGTCAACGTGCATGAAGTGACGGGGCTCGGGCCGCTTCGCACTCGATTGCAGCGCTCGGCCGGCCGCGGGCTGACAAAGTTCGTCGGACGCGAGCGTGAGATGGAAGCGCTTACGCATGCTGCCGAGCAGACGAAAGCGGGACACGGCCAGATCGTCGCAGCGATGGCCGAAGCGGGGGTCGGCAAGTCGCGCCTGTTCTTCGAGTTCAAGGCCAAGAACCAGTCGGGCTGGATGGTGCTGGAAACGTTTTCGGTCTCCCACGGCAAGGCCAGCGCATACCTTCCGACGATTGAGCTGCTGCACGGCTACTTCCGAATTACCTCGGATGACGACGCGCGGGCGCGGCGCGAGAAGATCGGCGGCAAGGTGCTGATGCTCGATCGCGCGCTGGAAGACACGCTGCCATACCTGTTCGGTTTGCTTGGCATCGTCGAGGGTGAGGATCCGCTGGCGCAGATGGACGGACAGGTCCGCAAGCGGCGCACGCTCGATGCGGTCAAGCGACTGCTATTGCGTGAATCGCTCAATCAGCCGCTGATAGTAATCTTCGAGGACCTGCACTGGATTGATGACGAGACGCAGGCGCTGTTGAATCTCCTGGCGGACTCGATCGGAACAGCGAAAGTCCTGCTGCTCGTCAATTACCGCCCCGAGTATTCACACCAGTGGGGTTCGAAGACCTACTACACGCAGTTGCGGCTGGACCCGCTCGGACGCGAGAGCGCTGACGAGATGCTGTCCACCCTGCTTGCCTCTCCCGCGCCTGCGACTCCGCCGCCAGGCGCTCACCGGGAGAGGTCGCCCGGCGACATTCAGGTCGACGAGCGGGTGAGGGCGGACGACATCGAAGCGCTCAAGCGAGTGATTATCGAAAAAACCGAAGGCAACCCCTTCTTCATGGAAGAGACGGTGCAGGTCCTGCTCGACGAGGGGGCGCTGGTGCGCGATGGCGGGGCGATGAGACTCACCCGGCCACTGGGCGAGCTCAAGATTCCGCCCACGGTGCAGGCTATCCTCGCGGCACGTATCGATCGGTTGCCCGCCGATGAGAAGGATCTGCTCCAGAAGCTGGCAGTTATAGGCAAAGAGTTTGCGCTGAGCCTCGTGCGCGCGATCTCCGAACGCACCGACGAGGACCTGGGCCGGATGCTTGATGACCTGCAGCTCGCTGAGTTCATTTACGAGCAGCCTGCCATGGGCGATGTAGAGTACACCTTCAAGCACGCGCTCACGCAGGAAGTCGCCTACAACTCAGTGCTGTCCGAGCGCCGCAGGATCATCCATGCCCAGGTTGGCGAAGCGCTCGAGGCGATCTTCGCGCGTTCGCTGGACGATCACTTGAGCGAGCTGGCGCATCACTACTCTCGCAGTTCGAATCCGCGCAAGGCGGCCGAATACCTCGGCCGCGCCGGGCGCCAGGCGTTTGAGCGCTCTGCCTTCAATGAAGCGTTCGTCTACCTCGCCAACGGACTGCGACTGCTCGAATCGCTGCCGGACGATGTGGACCGGGCAAGGCTGGAGCTCGCTTTGCGTGCGACCATGGGCGAAGCGCGTGCCATGACCGTGAGCCCAGCGTCGCCTGAAGTCGAGCAAATCATGCTCCGGGTACGGGATCTGTCCAGGATCGTGGGCGACGAATCGCAGCTCTACACGGCGCTGTTCCTGCTGCGGCTCTGCTACATGGTTAGAGGAGAACTGACTGCTTCGCGCGAGGTCGGTGCCGAACTGCTGAGATTGGCCGAACGCCGCCGAGAGAGTGGTGAAATAGAAGCGGCGCTCTTTGCGATGGGGTCGACACTGCTCTTCATGGGCGATTTTTCAGGCGCGGTGGCGCACTTTGAGCAGTCGATTGGTCTTCCCAACTCTCTTCGCCCGAGCGCGATCTTTACGGTTTCTCAGACCAGAGCAATTGCCTGTAGCCTCCTGGCACAAGCGCATTGCTGCCTAGGGTATCCGGATCGGGCGCGACAGCTTTCTCGTGAAGCGCAGGCGCAGGCGCGCCAGGAGGCCCCGTTCACGATGGTCCTCGTGCTGGCAGCCGACTGCGAGCTTCAGCAGTTGCTCCAGGAAGGTCCAAGGGGTCTGCAGCTGGCCGACGCGGCTATGGCTTACACGATCGAAAAGGGAACCCTATCGCAGCTTGGGCGCATCGCCTTATCGCGAGCTTTGGCGCTTATCGAAAGCGGTCAGGTCGAGGAGGGCATCGCGATGGTCCAGCAGACAATTGGGACCCAGGAAGCGATAGGCGTCGGGCTGCTCGGGTCGGGTCTTTGCGGGCTTGCGGCGGCTTACGGAAAGCTAATCAGAGCCGCCGAGGGTCTCGCAGCAGTACGAAGGGGGATTGATCTGATAGAGAGAACCGGAGAGCGACAATGCGCGGCGGAGCTGTTCCGGCTAAAAGGCGAACTGGAACTACTTGCCAATCACGATGCGTTCGATGCGGCCGAAGCCTCAGTCCGCCAAGCGATCGAAATCGCACGCGCTCAGAGCGCAAAGTGGTGGGAGCTGCGCGCGACCACCAGCCTTGCGCGGATGCTCGCGAAGCAGGGCAAGCGCGACGAAGCGCGCGCGATGCTGGCCGATATCTACAACTGGTTCACCGAGGGCTTCGACACCGCCGATTTGAAGGACGCCAAGGTACTGCTCGACGAGTTGAGTGAATAGATCGTTTGAAGATGAAACCCGCGGTCAGTGAACCGCCTTTTCTAGAGAGGCTCGACCGACTCCGCGCGAGCTACCCGAACCATGAAGATTTGATTGCTGAGCTGGAGACTTTCGTGCGCACCGCGGCGGACGATCAGATCGTGCGCATCAATCCGATCCAGTATGCGGCTGATCACCGGCTCGATGAGGCCCAAGTCATCGACCTGTTTCTGCATGCGCGCAAGGCGGGCTTGCTCACTATGGAGTGGCACTACGTGTGTCGCGGATGCGGGACGATCATCGAAAGCTTTCACACCCTCAACGCCGCCGGAGAGCACTCCTTTTGCAAGACCTGCCTCGTCAATCGCGATGCGGATCTGAGTGATTTCGTCGAGATCGCGTTTACGGTCTCGAAAGCCGTGCGCACCTCGCGCTTCCACGATCCGGAGGCGTTGAGCGCGAAGGAATTGTCTATCGACTACAACATATCCTCAGGTGCGCTGGCGCGGGACGGCACCAAAGCACGCGATTTCTATTGGCGCCACAACGTATTCATGACCTATGTCGAACCCGGCGAAAGCAAGTCGTTCAAGGTCAACCTGGAGCCTGGATTTTTCAGTTTACGTTATGGTCCGGAGTTCCTTATCGATGCCTCATCGGACCATCGCGTCGAGCGCCTCGATATCACCCATCATGATGGCCGGCCGGGCGAGGAGCTCCAGACGGTAGCGCCCGGATCGTTGACCTACAACCTGACCAACGCCAGCCTGGCCCGCATCATCGCGAGCGCGATCAGCATCAGTGCGGCCGAGCGCGCCTCCTATAGTGCGACGCCGCCGGGCTTCAAATTGGTAGGCTTCCTGTCGGGTTCGCGTCTTTTGTCCACGCAGACATTCCTCGATCTCTTCCCGTCGGAAACCGTGATGAGCGCGGGCGGGCTGGCGGTCAAGCGGGTGGCGGTGGTGTTCACCGACATCAAGGGCTCGACCGCGCTCTACGATCGGATCGGGGACATGAAGGCATTCAACCTGGTGCGCCAGCATTTCGGCGTGTTGCGCGATGTCATCGCGGCGCATCATGGCGCGCTGGTCAAGACGATTGGCGACGCCGTCATGGCGAGCTTCCACGAACCGCTGGACGCCATACGTGCCGCGCTGGACATGCTCGCGCAGATCAGGCGCTTCAATGATAGCGCCGGCGAGGAACTGATCACGTTGAAAATCGGTGCGCACGTCGGGCCATGCCTCGCGGTGACCTTGAACGAGCGGCTCGACTACTTCGGCCGGACGGTCAACCTGGCGGCGCGCGTGCAGGGCCTGGCTGCGGAGAGCGAAATTTATCTGAGCGATGATCTGTATCGCCTGCGCGACGCCGCCCACGTGTTCGCGGCGATGCACTGCGATGAGAAGACGGTTCGCGTCAAAGGCATCGAGCGCGAAATCGTCGTTCATGCACTGCGCGCGCGACACTAGCCCTCGGACGCGATACTAGCCGTCGGGCGTCAGTCGGTGCTTCCGGAGCGCACATACGCTATGGCGCGCCAGCGCCGCACATCCGATCGATGACGCGCAGGATCATCTCGGGGCCGCGTTCGAAGGCATCGCGGCGAATACTCTCGTTGGGCTGATGCGCCTGATCGAGGTCGCCCGGGCCGCATATGAGCGAAGTGATCCCCGACAGCGCCAGATGGCCGCCGTCGGTGCCATAGAGCGCGCCGCGCGAGGTCTTCGCGCCCGTCACTTCGGCCAGCGCGCGCTCCAGCGTGGTGCCGCGCTCCGATAGCAGTGGCGGAACAATTTGCGCGCGTCCGACGGTGATGCTCGCGCGATGCGATCCGCCGCTGAAATCGCGCGGATCGATTTCGCGCAGGCGGCGTTCGATCTCGCGATGCAGCTCGCGCGGATCGACGTCGGGAAGCGATCGATAGCTGATTCTAAGCCGGCATTCTTCCGCGATCATGTTGAGCGCGATGCCGCCGCTGATGGTGCCCAGGTTCAACACATCATATGGCGATTCGGGGAATGCTTCGGCGAATGAGGCATTGCTCGATGACGCGCGCTCCTGCTGCAGGGCTCCGATGACCTTCATCACCTTGCCCATCACGGCAATCGCATTAACGCCCTCGGCGGGCGCGCCACTATGTCCCCCACGTCCGTTCACGCGGATTTCGAACGATCCGATGCTCTTGTGCGTATGACAGATGCCATACGACGTCGGCTCGCCGATCCAGCACAGTCGGGGAATCGGCAGTTCGTCGAGTAGTCGAGCCATTTCCGGTCCGACCAACTCGGCGCCGCGGCACCCGACTTCTTCGTCGGCGGTGAAGAGGAATACCACCGGACGCTTCAAGCTTCGTCTATCGAGCTTCATCGCAGCATCGATACATTGCGCGATGAAACCCTTCATGTCGCTGGCGCCGCGACCATAGAGGCGATCGCCGTCGAGGTCGGCTTTCAGCGGGTCGCGCGTCCATCCGGGTTGTCCTTCGAAGGGCACCGTATCGATGTGGCCGGAGAGCATTAGGCCGTCGCAAACCAGCGGCCCCGCCCACGCGACGAGGTTGGCGTGCTTGACGCCGGCAATCTCGACATCCTGAAAAGTTGTTTTGAAGCCGGCGGTGTCGAGCCGGTCGGCGAGGAATTTTGCCGCCTGGATATTGCTGTTGGCGCTAACGGTATCGAACGCGATCAGGCGGCGGATTGTGTCATACAGATGGTCGGCCATGGGAAGCGGCCCGATGAGGGGCGGACTGAAAGAATATCGCGGCGCAAGGGCGGGGCGCTAGCGCGGAATGCCGTAAAGCACGCGCGACCAGATCGCGATGAGTGTTTCGGCCACCGTCTTCGGATCGGCTTGCGGACGGCGCCCCATCGCTTCGATGAGATAGGCTGAGTTCATTAAAATCAATGCGGTGGCGAGATGCTGCGCATCGATACCGTCCAGCTTCACCAGTCCGTTGACCGCGTCGTCGCGAATACGCTGCGCGGTCTTGTCGATGGCGGCCTGCATCTCCCGGCGATAGGTGGTCTCGACCTGATGATCGCTGTTGGCGGCATCGGCCAGCGCGCGCAGCAGATGCCCCTGGCTTACGGCGAGCTCTACCGTCTCATTGGTCACGGGGCGGAGATCTTCGACAGGATTAGCACTCGTAAGCCACTTGGCGACGATCGTGGCATTTTGTGCGCCCACACGTTCGGCCAACTTTATGACCAGCTGGTTGCGATCGCGGAAGTATTCGTAAAAGGAGGGCCGCGAAAGCCCGGTTCGCGACATGATATCGTCGACGGTCATGTCGCAAAGCGGCGACTCGCGGAGAAACTGCTCCGCGGCATTAAGGATTTCGGATTCGGCGGCCTCCGGCTTGCGGCGGCGGCGTGGTTTGCCCAGCGGGCTATTGGTTTTTTTGCTCAACGTCCAATCAGGCGATGAGATTCTATCGTAATGCGCTTAAATCACGCTCCAAGCAACACTGCAGGCGCTCAGCGCCTTTGATGATAATGACGCTCAATTTCGCCGGCCGATGCGCGGCGCGATCCTTGGCCAGCATACTACTGAAAATTTTCGACAATAAAAGATGACTAACAGATGTCAGACAGCAATTCAGTCACTGCCCCCAAGACGAATGCGACGAATTAGTTGACTCCGCGTCGGCAACGCTTCCAGCGACTTCGGGCGCATTCGCTCGATGCGCTGTTAACTAGTAGTGATTTTTCCCTACTCCGCAGGACGCGAATTGCGCCGCCGCTGCGACAGCTCGCGCGATACCAATCCGCTACGTTTGCCTTTGATCAGCGCGGGCGCCGAGCGTTCGGGAATCGTTTCCAGCTCGCTTAGCCATGCGGTCGCATCGCTATCGCTCGGGGCGCGCCAATCACCGCGCGGCGAGAGCGAACCACCCGA
>DATGKG010000357.1:0-8291 GCA_035294805.1 Binataceae bacterium (SeqCode)
ACGCCGGTGGTGGTCTGCTCGACGCCGATGAATTCGTGCGAATTATTATTGCGCGCGATGAAGGTGATGAGGTCCGCGCCGTCATCGAGCACGATCTCGGGCCGCGTCTCGGCGACCGCGCGCATGTTGTCATAGTAACTCTCGCGCGTCTCGCCATAGCTGGCGTATGTGGGAATGCGATCGAGCGAGGAGAGCGCGGCGCAAATTTCGTCGCGCGTGCTGAGCGGATTGGAGCCGCACAAAACCAGCTCGGCGCCCGCCCGCTTGAGGCATCGCGCGAGCGCGCCGGTTTCGGGCGTCAGATGCAACGATCCGGCGATGCGGATTCCATCGAGCGGGCGGCTGCGTTGAAGCTGATCGCTGAGATAGGAGAGCGCGGGCATCAGGCGCTCCGACCAATCGATGAGCGACCTTCCGCGCTCGGCGGTGTCCGACGGCATGCCATTTTCCGATGCTGACATTTTTCCTCCTCAGGGTCAGTTCACCTGCAGGGCGGGGAGTAGCGCACGCTCTTTGCGCATCTGCCAATCCTGCCAATCTTCCTGCCAAACTCGGTTGGTGAGAGGCTCTTCTGAATTGATCGCGATCTCCCATGGCGCCGCGAGCGAGGTATCGAAATGCGCGAGCAAGGTTTCGATGACCTCGCCTAGCGCACGTGGCCGCGTTTGCTGCGCGCGTTCCGCCATCAGCGTGTCGATGCGATTCCAAGCCGGCGTCGTCATCGCGACGCGGACCGCGCGCGACTGAAAGCTGGTCGGCAGCCTGGGGAACAGCGGCCGCAGCCCGCGATTCTGCGACGCTTTCCGCCTCCGTCCCATGCGATCCCGGGCTTCCATTCTCGCATCAGATCAACACATACGTACGAATGTGTCAATGAAAGCTGACTGAGTTGTCTATCCGTACTTGGTGTCTCTGTGCCTCTGTGGTTTCCTCTGTCCCTGCTTGTCATCCTGGCGCTGAATTGCGATAGAAGGATCAACTGGAACGCGGCGGACGCCGCTCAACGCCGCTGCAAGGAGGAGGACCCCTATGGCCTCGAACCGTGTCATCTCGGCCGATTCTCACGCGATGGAACCCGCCGATCTCTGGACCGAACGCCTCGATACGAAACTGCGCGACAAAGCGCCGCGCGTCGTCAGCACCTCGAAAGGGCATCTGTTTTCAGCGCCCGGGGTGCGTCCGTTCCCGGTCGCCGGAGGTTTCGGGATCGGCAAGAGCGGCGACGACCTGAAGCAACATCTTAAGAAGGGCTACGAGGCCGCGCGCCCCTCCGGATGGGATCCCGCCGAGCGTCTCAAGGATCAGGATGTCGATGGCGTCGCCGCCGAGGTCATCTACACCACGCTTGGCATGTCGCTGTTCGGCCTCGACGATGCGGAACTGCAGCAAGCGTGCTTCCGCGCCTACAACGATTGGGTCAACGAGTACGCTTCGTACAATCGCAAACGGCTATATCCCATCGCGCTAATCTCGCTGGAAGATCCGAAGGCGGGCGCGCGCGAGCTCGAGCGATGCGCGAAGCTGGGACTGCGCGGCGCGATGATTTGGGGATCGCCGCCGAAAGAGAAACCCTACTTCGCGGCGGATTATGATCCGTTCTGGGCGGCGGCGCAGGAACTTGGCATGCCGCTGTCGCTTCACGTCGTCACCGGGAAGAAAGAAAATACCGCCAAAGAAAGACCGGATGGCCGGCCCGCGCGTTCGCTCCTCGATGCCGAGGATGGCTCGCACGGTCCCGCCGGCTTCCTGCTGAATGCGATGGGCGCGGTGCATTCGGTGCAGAAGTCGCTGCAGCAAATGATCTTCGGCGGCGTTCTCGATCGTTTTCCCGCACTCAAAGTCGTGTCGGCCGAAAATGACAGCGGATGGGTCGCGCACTTTATGTATCGACTCGATCACGTCTATGAAAAATTCGGCGTGATGTGGGATCGCGTCGGGCTCAAGCTGAAGCCGAGCGAGTACGTGAGGCGCAACGTGTGGGTCACGTTCCAGGACGACATGATTGGTCCGATGACATGGCGCTACTTCGGCGCGGACAATTACATGTGGGCGTCGGACTTTCCGCATGCCGATTCGACCTGGCCCAACTCGCTCAAGGTGATCGCGAAAGACTTTGAGGGAATTCCCGACGACGTCACGCGCAAGATGACTTGCGACAACGCCGCGAAGCTCTATCGAATGGATCTCAACTAGAAGGAAATCGGAATGACCTACGACCTGCTGATAAAAAATGGCACCGTGGTCGACGGCACCGGCGCGGCGCGAGTGCGCGCCGACGTCGCGATCGCGAACGGCAAGATCGAGGATATCGGAAAGATCGCCGAATCCGCCAAGCGCACCATCGATGCGTCGGACCTCGTCGTCGCGCCCGGCTTCATCGATCCGCATACGCACTACGACGCGCAAATCTGCTGGGACCCTCTGGTCACCTGCACCAGTTGGCATGGCGTGACCTCGGTGGTGATGGGCAACTGCGGCGTTGGTATCGCGCCGTGCAAGCCCGAAGTGCGCGACGTCGCTGCGTGGGACCTCGTCAACGTCGAGGCGATTCCGTACGACGCGCTCAACCGCGGCATCACGTGGGATTGGGAAACCTTTCCGCAGTTCATGGACGCGGCGCAAAAACGCGGCAGCGGAATCAATCTCGGATTCATGGCGCCGCTCACGCCGTTTCGCCATTTCGTAATGGGCGAAGAATCGATGGCGCGCGAGGCGACTCCGGAGGAGACCGCGAAGATCGCCGCGCTCATCAAAGAGGCCGTCGCGGCGGGCGCGTTCGGATGGTCGACGACGACGCTGCCGCAGCACATCGGCTTTCAGGGCCGTCCGCTAGCGTGCCGCCTCGCGAGCCGCGACGAGCTGAAGGCCTATGCGGGCGCGCTGCGCGAGCTCGGCAAGGGCGCGATCGAAGTCGCCCTCACGCGCCGCGCCGGACGCGTCTCGGAAGAGGAAGAGGACTTGCTCGGATTCCTGGTGAATGAAAGCACGCGGCCGGTGACGTGGCTCGGCATGTCGAGTCAGCCGAAGCATCCGGAGGTCAGCGCCGATACGATGCGACGGCTCGAGCCGCTCATCCGTCGCGGCGGCGTACCGCAGGTGCTGCCGAAGCCGTTCGTGGTGCAGATGGATCTGCGCAATCCCTTCACCTTCGCCGATACTGAGTCGTGGAATCCGATTTTCAATCAGCCGCTCGAGAAGCAGAAGGAAATTTATCGCGACAAGGGATGGCGCAATCGATGGCGCGAGGAGATGAAGAAGCCGCGTCTGTTCTCGGGCAAGTGGCATCGCGTCGAAGTGCTCGAAGTCACTAATCCCGCGATGAAGGGCCTCGAGCGCAAGACCGTCGCCGAGATTGCGGAAGAGCGCGGCGCCGATCCGCTCGACACCTACATCGACCTCGCGCTCGAAGACAATCTCAACATCCAGTACACGATGGCGCAGTTCGACGAGAGCGGCATCGAGAAGCTGATCAAGGATGATCGCACGCTGGTCGGGCTTTCGGACGGCGGCGCGCACGTGAACATGCTGTGCGACGCGGGATATTGCACCTATCTCCTTGGGCACTGGGTGCGCGAGAAGCAGGCGCTCACGCTGGAGCGCGGCGTGCAGCGGCTCACCGCAGAGCCGGCGGATTTCTTCGGCATCCGGGATCGCGGGCGGCTGATGAAAGGCCTCGCCGCCGATGTCGCGATATTCGATCCGGAGAAAGTCGGTTCGGCGCGGCGCGCGCAAATGCGCGACGATCTGCCTGGCGGCGGACGCCGGCTCGTTATGCCGTCGCAGGGAATCGAATTTACCATCGTCAATGGCCAATTGCTCTATGAGCACGGCAAGCATTCGGGTGCGATGCCGGGAACTGTACTTCGTTCAACCAAGAACTGACTATTTCGAAATACTAGTTGAGTAGCAATTGAGGAGTAATCGCGATGGCTGATTTTGGACTATTCATGTTTCCTACTGACTATGCAATCCAGCCGGTCGAATTAGCTATTGCGGCGGAAGAGCGCGGCTTCGAGTCGCTATTCTTCCCGGAACATACACACATACCAGCCTCGCGAAAGACTCCTTATCCAGCCGGCGGCGAGCTGCCGAAAGAGTATTCGCATACGCACGATCCGTTCGTCGCGCTCGGTGCGGCAGCCGCGGTGACGAAGAAGCTGAAGCTCGGCACGGGAGTATGCCTCGTTATCGAGCGCGATCCCATCGTACTCGCAAAGGAAGTGGCGTCGCTCGACATGATCTCCAACGGGCGCGTGCTCTTCGGAATCGGCGGTGGTTGGAACGTCGAGGAGATGGAGAATCATGGCGCGAACTACAAAAAGCGCTGGAAGACCGTGCGCGAGAAGGTCCTCGCGATGCGCGAGATTTGGACCAAGCAGGAGGCCGAGTTCCACGGCGAGATCGTGAACTTCGACAAGGTCTGGTCGTATCCGAAGCCGGTCCAGCCGGGCGGGCCGCCGGTGCTGATGGGCTCGCAATCGAAGAAGACCTTCGACCGCGTCGCCGAGTATTGCGACGGATGGCTGCCGATCAACAATCCGCGCGCGGACTTCCCGGCCGCGATCAAACAATTGCGCGAGGCGGAGAAGCAGCACGGCCGCAAGCATCTCTCGCTGTCGCTCTTCGGCGCGCCGGCGCGCGAAGACGCACTGCATCAACTGATCGAGCTCGGTTTCGAGCGGCTGCTCTTTCCGTTGCCTCCCGCGCCGCGCGACACCGTGATGCCGATGATCGACAACTATGCGAAGGTCATGAGCAAGATGCGCTAATCGCGAACGGCGCACACATACAAATGGTAGAGACGGCGGGTGGGCGAAGTCACATTCAGGCTTAAGCCGCTCCCGCCGTTTCGTCTCGACCTCACCGCATGGGCGATTCGACGACGCCCGCACAACACGATCGATCATTTCGATGGCGAGAGCTATCGCCGCGTCGTCATCATCGGCGGCAATCCAGTTGCGATTGCGGTAACGCAGGTCGCGCCGCCGAAGTCGCCTGAAATAGAAGTCGTTGCCATTGGTCCCGGCGCATCGAATAAAAGCGTGCGCGCGATCGGAGCTGTCGTAGATCGCATTCTCGGGCTGTCTATCGATCTGCGAAGTTTCTATCGCCTTGCGCGCGACGACACGTCGCTCGGTCCGTTGGTGAATCGGCTCAAAGGGATGAAGCCGGTGCGATTTCCGACCAATTTCGAAGCCGTCGTCAATGCGGTCGCGTGTCAGCTGGTGTCGCTCACCGCCGGCATGCACGTGGTTAATCGAATCGGTGCGAAGTTCGGCCGCACCTGCGAGGTCGATGGCGCGGCGCTTAATGCGTGTCCCGAAGCCTGCGATATTGCGCGTGCCGAGGTCGAGGATCTTCGCGCGCTCGGGCTGAGCCGTCCCAAGGCGCGATATCTGATCGGCCTCGCGCAGGTCGCATCCGAATCCGACGCCGATTTTCGATCGATCGAATCGCTCGACGACGCCGATGCGATCGCGGCGCTGTCGAAGTTCGCGGGCGTCGGGCGCTGGACTGCCGAGTACGTGCTGCTACGTGGCGCCGGCCGCGTGAATATTTTTCCCGGCGACGATGTCGGTGGTCGCAACGGGCTGCGCGACTATCTCGGACTGCGCGAGGATCTCGACTACGCTGGCGTGCGCACCGCGCTCGCGCGATGGCATGCGTGGGGCGGCTTCATCTATTTCCATCTGCTCGTCAACGCACTCGTCGACAAGGGAATAGTTCCTCCGTGAGTCGATTCGACGAAGCGCCTCTCTCCGTGCGATAATCCGTGCGACCAAAAACAGCGAGGCGATTTAGATGGAACGGAAAAATATCAATCCTGATACGCTGCTCACGCCGCGCGGCTACTCGCATGTGGTCACTGTCGAGAGCGCGCAGAAACTCGCGTTCATCGCAGGACAGGTCGCGATCGACAAGGAAGGCAAGCTCGTAGGGCAGGGCGATCTGACGGCGCAGATCAAACAGGTCGCGCACAATCTGATCGCCGCGCTGGCTGCGGTCGGCGCGAAGCCGTCGGACATCGTCAAGATGAACACCTACATCGTGCAGTACAAAGCGTCCGACTACGCCGCGATGCGCGAGGCGCGCGCGATTCTGTTTCCGAGCGGCGAGCCGCCCGCGTCGACGCTTATCGGCGTGCATTCGCTCGCGGTCGACGGCTTGCTGGTCGAGATCGAAGCGATCGCCGCGATCAAGTGAGTTGACGCTGCCTGTCTCACTTTGATTTCCTGCCCGCATGGCGAACTACGACGAATCGACCTACGGCGAGCGCATCGCGGAGATTTACGATAGCTTCTACGAGACGTTCCGCACCGACACTCCGGCGGCGGTCGAATTTCTCGCGCCGCTGGCGAAAGGCCGCCGCGTGCTCGAGCTCGGCATCGGCACCGGTCGCATCGCACTGCCGCTGGCAGAGCGTGGAATCAAAATGCACGGCGTCGATGCGTCGCCCGCGATGGTCGAGAAGCTGCGGAGCAAACCCGGCGGCGCCGAGATTCCGGTCGAGATGGGCAACTTCGCCAATCTGAAAATCGGCGGCCGCTTCTCCCTCATCTACGTCGCGTTCAACACCTTCTTCGGCATTCTGACTCAGGACGATCAGGTGCGATGCTTCACGCGCGTGGCGAAGCGTCTCACTCCGGACGGCGCCTTCGTGATCGAGGCATTCATGCCCGACCTCTCGCGCTTCGATCACGGGCAGCGGACTGCGACCACGCTGATGTCCGATGAACGAACGATCCTGGAAATCAGTCAGCTCGATGTGGCTGCGCAAAAGGTGCGCGCTCAACATCTAATCATCGATGATACCGGAACGCATCGCTATCCAGTCGAACTCCGTTTCGCATATCCGCCCGAACTCGATTTGATGGCGCGTATCGCCGGCATGCGTTTGCGCGAGCGTTGGGGCGGCTGGGATCGCCGTCCGTTTACGTCGCAAAGCGACAGCCACATTTCGGTCTACGAGCTGGTGCCGCAGCCGGTGGTGACGCCGATCAAAAGTGCGAAGCGGCCGCGCCTCAAAGTGGTACGACGCCAGACGGGGAGGGCAGCGCGATGAGCACCATCGAGGAGCGCTATTGGTCGACGACGCCGAAGTCGGCCGCGGTCGCCAAGCGCGCCGAACGCGTGATGCCCGGTGGCGACACCCGATCGGTCCAGCAGTATCGTCCCTACCCACTCACCATCGCACGCGGCGAGGGGCCGTTCCTCTTCGACGCGGACGGCAATCGCTATATCGATCTGCTCGGCAACTACACCAGCCTCGTGCATGGCAATGCGTACCCGCCCATCGTCGAGGCGATTCGCGACGGCGCGACGCGCGGCACTGCGTGGCCGGCGCGCTCTCATCCGCAAGTTGAGTTGGCCGAACTGCTCTGTAGCCGCGTGAAGTCCATCGAGCAGGTCCGCTTCTGCAACTCCGGCACCGAGGCCGGGATGCTCGCGGCGCACGTCGCGCGGCGGATGACCGGGCGCAAGTTCATCCTGATGGCGCGCCACGGCTATCACGGCTCCTACGATGATCTGGAAGTAGGACTAGCCGGCCAGGAAGGCGAGCGCACGATGCTCGGCGATTTTGGCGATCCCGACGCATTCGAGGCGCTGCTGTCCGAGCGCGGCAGGGAGATCGCCGCGGTGTTCCTCGAGCCGGTGCTCGGTTCGGCCGGCATCGTGATTCCTCCGCCGGGATTTCTCGGCCGCGTGCGCGAGGCGACGCGCCGCGCCGGCGCGGTGCTCGTGATCGATGAGGTGATCACTTTGCGCCTCGCGAGCGGCGGTGCGCAGCAACTTTTCGACGTCCAGCCCGACCTCACGATGATGGGAAAAATCATCGGCGGAGGACTTCCGGTCGGTGCGCTCGGCGGCGCGGCCTCGCTGATGTCATGCCTCGATCCGCGCAATCGCGGTGCGCTCTGGCATTCGGGGACCTTCAATGGAAATCCGCTGACCTGCGCGGCGGGAGCGGTCTCGGTGCGCGAGCTCACCCAGGAGCGCATCGACACGATGGATCGTCTCGGCGAACGGCTCGCGCGCGAACTCAAGCAAGCTGCGATGGGGGTCGAGCTGCCATTTTCGGTGCGCCGCATCGGATCGCTTATGAACCTTTTCTTCCTCAACGAACCGCCGCCGCCAACCATCGCGCGCGACGATGCGAAACTGATCGCGGAGTTTCATCTCGCGGCGCTCAATCACGGACTGTTCTTTGCGCCGCGCGGTATGATCGCGCTCTCGACGGTAATGACCGATGAGCTGGTGACGGAGATTATCGAGCGTGCGTCGCAAGCGCT
>DATGKG010000358.1:0-2827 GCA_035294805.1 Binataceae bacterium (SeqCode)
TGCGCGCCGCAAACCTTCCACCCGTAACGGCGTTCAGGAAGGTTGTCTAGCGCGCTGCGCGTTCTCGCTATTGAGCAGCGGTGCGCCGCTTCATGAGCTTGTCGACGTCGAACTTGAAAATCCGCGCCGCATTGAGGCCCAGGATCTTCGTGCGGCTCTCTTCCTTCAGCTCGCCCATCTGACGCTCGATCGATTGCGCCGAATGCGGCCACGATCCCTCGTGATGCGGATAGTCATTGGCCCACATGAAGTTGTTCACCAAGTTGTGCCGCTCGGCGAGTTCGATGCCGATCGGATCATCCTGAAACGATGCCGCGCCATGCTCGCGGAAATACTCGCTCGGCAGCTTCTTCAACTTCGGGAACGCCCACATATGATGTTTGCGCGCCGCCTCGTCCATCGCTTCCAGCGCCCACGGCACCCATCCGATACCGCATTCGATGCCCGCGAAGCGCAGCTTCGAAAATCGCTCCAGCACGCCCGACGCGCATAGGCACGCGATCGGCTCGACGGTCGGCGACAGCGCATGCGCGGCGTAGTTGATGATCGCGCCGCCGTCCTTGCGCGCTGCGCGCGGATCGCGTCCGGTCGAGATGTGGAACGTGATGGCGACGTCGCAATCCTGAATCGCGGCCCACATCGGATCGTACATCGTCATGTTGTAATTCGGATGACGCGCGTCATGCGCGCCGAAGATCGGCTTGCAGGGCAGATTGACGCCGCGAAATCCGAGCTTCGCGACGCGCTTGATCTCTTCGATCGCCATATTCACGTCGGCCGTCATGATGGCCGCGATGGGCGACATGAAATCGTTGTATGCGCCGTAGGTCTCCCACGCCCAGTCGTTCCACACCTTGCACTGCGCGTTGCCGAATTCCGGATCGGTCGTCGCCCACACCGACAGACCTTTGTTGGGAAACATGATCTCCGCATCGATGCCGTCGCGGCGGTGATCGGCGATACGCTGATCGGGCGTGTAGCCCGATTTGTTCCGCTCGTGGTCCTCGCCGGCGAGACGGCTGTCGAGCAGACGCGAGCGCTGCATGCCTTCATTGACCACCCACTTCTGGCCCTTCTCGTCGACTTCGATGCGCGGCAGACGATGGTGATATTTCTTGTCGAGCCGCTGATGCCATAGCCCGTTCGGCTCGTTGGCGTGGCAATCGGCCGAAATCATCAGATAGCGGTTGGGGTCGTCGGGACGCGCGGTGCGCGGCCATCCGCGATGGCCCGGGGTCTCCAGTCGCCATCGATTCGGTTCGTCAATTTGAATGTTGGTGTCCTCGATCATCGTTCCCTCCGTGGATCAATCGTAGGATCCGCTACAAAGATCGCTATCAAAAATCGCCCGAATGTACTACGCCCTGAGCCATGATGGTCGAGACTCATTGCCACATCATGTCCGAGGATCAACGCCGCTATCCGCGCGATTTGGGGCCCAATCCCGCGCCATGGGTGCGCGACTTGCCAGTCGAGGAATTCCTCAAGCTGATGGATGGCGCGGGCGTCGAGCGCGCGATCCTCGTGCAGGCCTTCGGCGCTTACCGCTACGACAACAGCTACGTCGCCGACGCGGCCGCGCGCCATCCCGATCGATGTGTCGCGGTATGTATCGTCGATGCGACCGCGCCCGACGCCGCCGACAAGCTCAGCTACTGGGTTAAAGATCGAGGAGTGAAGGGTTTGCGCGTCGTGACCTGGACCGAGCCCGAGACGATGCTCGATGACCCGCGCATCAATCCCCTGTGGCGGCGCGCGTCGGACCTCCGCATCCCGGTATGCGTGCTGACAAATTTCCATCAGGTGCCGCGCCTTGCCCGCGTACTGGAGCGCTTCGGCGATTTGCAGGTGGCGCTCGATCATCTGGGGATGCCGCGTCTCGACGACGGTCCGGACTTCGAGCGCGAGCAGGAGCTGTTCGACCTGGCGCGTCATCGGAACTTCTACGGCAAGTTCTCCTCGTGGACGATTGCGGCGGCGGCGAAAAATGGCCCGCGCGGATGCGCGGACTTCTTCCGTCGCCTCATCGATACGTTCGGCGCCCATCGCCTGATGTGGGGAACGAACTTCCCGGCCAGCAACGATCGCAGCTTTCAGGGATTCGTCGAGTACGCGCAGAAGGAGCTGTCATTTTTGCTACCGGATGAGAAGCGCTGGGTGTTTGGGGATACGGCGCTGCGGCTATGGCCGATGTTGCGCTAGGAACTTACCGACATAATGTCGGTACAAACTAGGCATAAATACCGCTGGATATTCCAAAATAAAGCTTTGTTTTTGTATTTTTGGGATCTCAAACGCTTTCTGATATTTTCGTCTGTTTACCTTATCGTTTGATGCTAGCACTTGAGGGGATCTGTAAAAGACCCTTATTTTCCTCGATATAATGGGTTTGTTTTTCGATTTTGGCTGCGTAGCGACTCAATTGCGGGTCGCTCCAATGGGTTTGTTTTTGAAGTCCAAAGGGTTTGTTTTTGCAACTTTTGGGCGCTCGATTGCCCGCCCTTCGAGGTCCTTCGCGGGACCACAGCTCGCGATGCTCGCTGTGGGTTTGTTTTTGCATTTTTCATGTCGAGGAACCCACGCCTTCCAAAATAGCTCGCGGCGTCGATCTGCAGCGCTGCTGCCTGAATCATAACACTGTTCCGCCGGCGAGTAATCAGTGGCCGCTCGCCGGGCCGCGGCCCAGGAGTTTTCCTGCCGCGCCTTCTACCACAGTCCCGTCGAAGAAGGCCGGGTTGGTTTCGCCGAAAAACTGCACCGGATTGGTGAAGACGAAGTCGCGCAAATCGTCGCGCGTAATGTGACCTTCTTCGACCGGCTCGTAGGC
>DATGKG010000359.1:0-7874 GCA_035294805.1 Binataceae bacterium (SeqCode)
CTACTTGTGCTATTAGCGCACGGGCGGGGCGCTTTAAGTCAACGGTCACCGAGCTTCAACGCCATCAACAGTAGGGATCGACGTCGATCGATCGCCGTGCTCGCCTGACACCCAAGGAGCCCTAGCGAATGCCGCTGAAAGATTTTCTGTTCACATCTGAGTCGGTCTCCGAAGGCCATCCCGACAAGATGTGCGACCAGATTTCAGATGCCGTCCTCGATGCGCTCATCAAGGAAGACCCCAACTCCCGCGTCGCTCTCGAATCGCTCGCCAAAACCGGGCTCATCGTGCTGGCGGGAGAGATCACCAGCAAGGCGCATCCGGACTTCGTGAACATCGCGCGCGAGACCGCCCGCGGCATCGGCTACGACGATGTCGAAACCGGCTTCGACGCGAAGACCTGCGCGGTGCTGATGGCGATCGAGCCGCAATCCGCCGATATTTCGCAGGGCGTCACCGAGGGCGAGGGACTTCATAAGGAGCAGGGCGCCGGCGATCAGGGACTGATGTTCGGATTCGCATGCGACGAGACCCCCGAGCAGATGCCGCTGCCGATCGCGCTTGCGCATCATCTGATGGAGAACATCACTAAGCTGCGCAAGGAGCAGAAGATCGACTTCCTCCGTCCCGACGGCAAGAGCCAGGTGACGGTGCGCTACGTCGATGGGCGTCCGCAGCAGGTGACCGCGGTGGTGGTGTCCACGCAGCACAAGCCGAACGTAGGCTACTCGACGATTCGCGAGGCGATCATCGAGGAGCTGATCAAGAAGACGATTCCCGCGCAATACCTCGACCGCTCTACAGTTTTTCATGTTAATCCTACCGGCAGTTTCGTCATTGGCGGACCGCATGGCGATTGCGGGCTGACCGGACGCAAGATCATCGTGGATACGTACGGAGGCTACGGCAGGCATGGCGGCGGCGCTTTCTCGGGCAAGGATCCGAGCAAGGTCGATCGCTCAGCCTGCTATATGGCGCGTCACGTCGCGAAGAATGTGGTCGCGGCCGGCCTCGCCACGAAGTGCGAAATCCAGGTCGCCTATGCGATCGGCGTGGCTGAGCCGGTTTCGATTCTGATCGACACCTTCGACACCGAACAGGTCGATCGCAAGCGGCTGGAATCGACCATTCGCGAGCTGTTCGATTTCCGTCCCGCCGGTATCATCAAGACGCTCTCGCTGAAGCGCCCGATTTACCAGGCGACTGCCGCCTATGGACATTTCGGCCGCACCCCGCACGACGGTTTCTTCCCCTGGGAACAGGTCAACATGGCGGAGCAGCTGCGCGGCGCGTTCGGGCTCAACGGCAAGAAGTAAAAACCCAACCCCCAGCCCCTTCCCTTGAGTGAGGGGGAGGAAAACCAATCGGAGTCAAATTACGGTGGGAGCAATAGCCAGCAAGCGTAAAGCCATGCCCAAAGCGCGGCGCGTCAGCCGCGATTACGATGTTGCCGATCTCGGACTCGCCAAAGCAGGTGCGGCGCGAATTGAATGGGCTGACCTGCAGATGCCGGTACTGCGGAAAATCCGCGAGCGCTTCGCGAAAGACCTCCCGCTCAAGGGCCTCAAGATGAGCGCCTGCCTGCACATCACGGCGGAGACCGGGAACCTGCTGCGCGCACTCAAAGCGGGTGGCGCGAACGTGACCGCATGCGCATCCAATCCGCTCTCGACGCAGGATGACGTCGCGGCCGCGCTGGTCGGCGAGTACAACATCCCGTGCTTCGCGATTCATGGCGAGGATCGCGACACCTACTACAGCCATCTGCGTGCGGTCCTGGAGAGTCATCCGAACATCACGATGGATGACGGCGCCGATCTCGTCAGCCTCCTGCATACGGAGTTCAAGGATCAGGCCGCTGAAGTGCGCGCCAGCATGGAGGAAACCACTACCGGAGTCATCCGGCTGCGCGCGATGGAAAAAGACGGCGCGTTGCGCATCCCCGTGGTCGCCGTCAACGACGCGCAAACGAAGTTCCTGTTCGACAATCGCTATGGCACCGGACAATCGACCGTCGAGGCGATCATACGCTCGACCGGTATCCTGGTCGCCGGATCGACGTGGGTCGTCGCGGGCTACGGATGGTGCGGGCGCGGCGTCGCGTCGCGAGCGCACGGCCTCGGTGCGACCGTTGTCGTGACGGAAGTCAATCCGATTCGTGCGTTGGAAGCCGCGATGGACGGCCATCGCGTGATGAAGATGTCGGAGGCCGCGAAGATCGGCGACGTGTTCGTCACGGTGACCGGCGATCGCGAGGTCATCCGCGCCGAGCACATGAAGCTTATGAAAGACGGCGCGATCGTCGCCAACTCGGGTCACTTCGACGTCGAGATCGATCTCATCGCGCTCAAGAAGCTCGCGCGCAAAGTCGACAAGGGGCTGCGCGAGATCGAGGTCTATCATCTGAGCAACGGGCGCAAGGTTTATCTGCTTGGGCAGGGTCGACTCGTGAACCTCGCATGTGCGGAGGGACATCCGGCGCAGGTGATGGACATGAGCTTCGCGACGCAGGCGCTGGCCTCGCGGTGGGCAGCTAGCGGTCACGAGCTGGCGGTGAAGGTGCACGACGTTCCGATCGAAATCGAAAATGAAGTCGCGACACTGAAGCTGGCCTCGATGGGCATCCGGATCGACAGCCTCACCTCGGAGCAGAAGAAATATCTGGAAAGTTGGACCAGCGGCACCTAGAGCTTGTCGAAAAATCTTGTGAGGGAGGGGCGTCGAGACATTGGCGCCCTTTTTCTTTATGTCTATCAGTAGGATTGCGTAACAAATCGATAACTCCTCGCTAGCGAAGAATTCAACCAAACGCGCAGCTTTCCTGACGCATCCGTGCTGAGATCGATAGTGACGTGAGACCGAGGCAGGTCGTCATGGATGACGCACGAGTGTTTGCTGGGGGACGCCTCGATGCGACGGACCGTACCGTTGACGAAAGCCCATTGTCTCGCAGGCACTTCCGTTCGATCTGGATTTCCGATTTCCATCTCGGCACCGCGCGATGCAAGGCCGAGTCATTGCGCAATTTCCTGCGCCGGCACAGCGCCGAAAATCTTTTCATGGTCGGCGACGTCATCGACGGATGGAATGTCGGGCCCGGATGGTGCTGGGACGCCGCGCAGACCGCGGTCGTTGAGGAGTTGTGGGCATGGCGGCGGCGCGGCACCCGGATAATCGTCATGCCCGGCAATCACGATGAGCGCAACACCGACATGGTGCGCACCTTATTCGGTGCGGTTGAATGTCACGAGGACTTTATCCATCGCACCGCGGAGGGCCGCCGGATGCTCATAACGCACGGCCATCAGTTCGATGGTGGATTTCACAATGGATGGTGGATGACGCTGATCGGAAGCGTCGGCTACTCCGCGGCCATGCGCGTGAACCTCTGGTACAACCGCGAAGGTATCGCTTCGCGACGCGGCGCCGCGCGCGCGATTCTCCGGCGCCGTCTCAAAGCCGCGGTGCACTATTTAGTCGACTTCCGCGATGAGCAGGTGACGCGCGCCGCGCGCCATCGCAAGGTTGACGGCGTGATCTGCGGGCATACGCACAAGCCCGACCATCGCATGATCGGCCCCATCCTCTACATCAACGATGGCGATTGGGTCCAAAGCCGCACTGCGCTGGTCGAAGAGATGAGCGGCGTGCTGCGGCTGCTGCGATGGGACGGAACCGAAACCGATGTAAAGGTGACGCGATGAGTCGTTTCTATCCAGCGCGGCAATTGTTCGGCCCTGAATCGGATCGATTTGAGCTCCCGCCGATGCGCACGCGCTCGACGCCGCGCAATGTCGATCTGATCTACTTCGATGCGGGCGGAGGACATCGCGCGAGCGCGACCGCGCTGCATTCGATGCTCACGCAGAATCGCGATGCGTGGAAGGTGCGGATGGTGAATCTGCGCGAGGTGCTCGAGCCGATCGACATCGTGCGCAAGCTCGCGCGCGTCCGCGTCGAGGACGCCTACAACAGCTTGCTCCTGCGTCACGGGATGACGCTCGGCACCGGCGCGATGCTGCGGGGAATCCAGGTGCTGATTCGCCAACTGCATCGATCGTCGTCCTCATTACTCGCGCGATTTTTCAATAGTGCGCCGCCCGACGTCGTCGTGTCGCTAATTCCCAACTTCAACCGCGCGATCTTCGACGGACTGCGCGCCAGCGATCACGAACTCAATCGCGTGCCGACGCCGATGCTCACGATTCTCACCGACCTCGCGGACTATCCTCCGCATTTCTGGATGGAGCGCCAGCAGCAGTACTTCGCGTGCGCGACCGAACGCGCGGTGGCGCAGGCGCTCGCGCTCGGACATCCGCGCGAGCGCATCTTTCGCACCTCGGGAATGATCGTGCGCCCGGAGTTCTACCGGTCGATCGATATCGATCGCGCGAGGGAGCGCGAGCGGCTCGGGTTGCGCGCCGATTTGCCGACCGGGCTGGTGATGTTCGGCGGGCACGGCTCGCGCAAAATGGTCACCATCGCGCGCCGCGTTGCCGCCGCCGGTTTGAAGACGCAGCTCATCTTTATGTGCGGGCACAATCAGCGTCTGCGCGAGCAGCTCGCCGCGCTGGAGCTGCCGTTCCCGCATCATATCGAAGGCTTCACGCGCGAGATTCCGAGCTTCATGAGCATCGCCGATTACTTCGTCGGCAAGCCCGGGCCTGGCAGCATTAGCGAGGCGTTGGTGATGCGCTTGCCGGTTATCGTCGAGCGCAATTCGTGGACGATGGTGCAAGAGCGCTTCAATACCGACTGGATCGCGCACCATCGCGTTGGCGTCGTGCTACATTCGTTTGCCGAGATCGCGACGGCGATCGTTCCGATGCTCGATGCGGAGCGGCTCGCGCAATTTCGCGAACGTGCCGGCGCGCTCAATAATCGCGCGATTTTTGAAATTCCGGAAATCCTCGATCGCATCATCGAACGGCAACTGCGCTCGATTCATCGCGACGCGCCGCTGACGATGTCATGGCAGGATCGCTCGCCGATAAATCCCAACGGCGCTGCCGCGAGCTGGGCCGCGCACAATTAGGATCACAGACTAAAGTCTGCGCGACAAATTTCTAGGCGGGTTCTTCGATGCCGACTTTGGACCACCGGCGCCAAATCTCGCCGCATAACAGGCTCAGGCCGATCAGCCCGAGCGCGAGGAAAAATTTCGGCGACATCGGATGCCACAGCGCGTCGCCGAGGAAGGCGAACAGGATGGTGCCGGGAATCATGCCGATCATCGAGGCCCAGAAATAATCCTTGAACGAGATCGGCGACGCGCCCGCGAGCAGGTTCAGCGCGTTGTACGGAATGATCGGAACCATCCGCAAATAGAAAATGATCTGAAAGCCATGGCGCGCGATTTTCTTCAGCACCTCATGAAAGCGCTCGCCGACGATGCGCTCCACGAATCCCTTCCCGAGCCATCGCCCCGCGCCGAAGGCGACGATGGCGCCGACATCCGCGCCGATGAGCGAATACACCGAGCCCCACGCCGTGCCGAATGCGAGCCCGCCCGCAATCGTCATCACCGCGCCCGGCACGAGGAATGACGGACCGACCGCGTAGGCCAGCATGTAGATGATCGGTCCCCATATGCCGAATTGAATGACTTCGCGCTTTACCAGTTGCGGATCGCGGAACCATTCCGAGTGGGCCCATAGCATCCATCCGCACACGGCGACGATCGCGATGATCGCGAGAATCTTGATGGCATCGAGAAAATTGAAGCCGCCGCTTTCTGGTTTGGTCGGGTGGACGCTTATCGGTTTGATGGCAGCCATTCTGAGTTATCCATGATACGGGCGGGTCCGAGGACGAGACAAGTAGACCGCCGCGCATGGTTTGTCGAAGCTCATCGATGCTACTAAAGTTCCGAAAAATGTACGCGGAAAATATACGCGTCAGACGGCGCATTGGATTCATGCGCGAGGAACCATCATGAACGAACTTGCGGACAAGGTCGCGATCATCACCGGCGGCGGTTACGGCATCGGAAAGCAGATCGCGCTCAAGTACGGCGCGGCGGGCGCGAAGATCGTGCTGGCGGCGCGCTCCATCGATCCGATGAAACAAACCTGCGCGGAGCTGGAAAAAATCGGCGCCAAGGCGATCTACGTCCAGAGCGACGTCGCGAAGGAATCCGATTGCAAAAAGATGACCGACGAGACGCTCAAAGCATTCGGGCGCGTCGACATCCTCGTCAACAACGCCGGCATCTCAGGACCGACCAAGCGCATCACCGACATGAGTCTCGCCGAATGGCAGGAGGTGATCGATATCGACCTCACCGGGGCGTGGCTCGCCTCGCGCGCGGTGATTCCGCATATGGACAAGGCGCACGCCGGCAACATCCTGATGATATCGTCGGGTGCGGGACGTCGCGGCTATCCGCTGCGCTCGCCGTACGCGGCGGCGAAATGGGCGATGATCGGGCTGACGCAGACGCTTGCCGGCGAATGGGGTCAGCGGGGCATCCGCGTCAACTGCATCTGTCCCGGCGCGATCGAGGGCGATCGCATCGAGCGCGTGATGCGTGCGCGTGCGGAATCACTCGGGCAACCATACGAAGTGGTGCGCGAGGGATTCGTGGGCGGCGCGGCGCTGCGCCGGATGGCGACCGAGGAGGAAGTAGCGCGCGTCGCGTTGTTCCTCGTGACGGAGGTGAGCAACGGCGTAACCGGCCAGACCATCAACGTCGATTGCGGGAGCAACATGAACTGAAGCGCTACCGCGCGACGTCCTGATCGCGCACCAGCACATCGTAGCCGCTCTTTGCGAGGCGATCGCGAAGGGCGCGCGCCAGCGACGGCGAACGATGCCGTCCGCCGGTGCATCCCATCCCGATCGTCAGATAGCTTTTGCCTTCGCGCCGATAAAGCGGGATGAGGAAGTCGAGCATCCGCCCTACCTCGTCGATGAACTGCTGCGACTCCGGCTTGCTCATCACGTAGTCGTGTACCGCCTGATCGAGGCCAGTGAGCATCTTCAGCTCGGGAATGAAAAACGGGTTTGGAATGAAGCGGACATCGAGCACGAGGTCGAGGCCAACCGGCGCGCCATATTTGTAGCCGAATGACACGATCGAGATGACCATCCGATCGCCGGTCGCCGCGCCCATCACGGCGGCCGTCACCCGTTCGCGCAGCTCGTGCACCGTGAGCGCCGTCGTGTCGATGACGCGGCTGGCGCGCTCGCGCATACCCGCGAGGGCATGACGATCATCGCGAATCATTTCGACGATGCCCTTGCCGCTATGGCCGAGCGGATGCGGCCGGCGCGTTTCGGAGTAGCGCCGCGCGAGGATTTCATCGGACGCATCGAGGAAGAGCACTTCCGGATGCGCGCCCTCGCGCTCCAGCTCCGCCGATATCGCGGGCCATTGGGCGAAGAAGATCCGTTCGCGCGAGTCGATTCCGAGCGCGACGCCGGCGAAATCTTTGCCGCCCTCGCGCGCGAGCTTCAACACGGTTGGCGCGAGCGGGACCGGAAGATTATCGACGCAATAAAAGCCGAGGTCCTCGAGCACGCGCATCGCCGAAGTATGCCCTGCACCGGAGACGCCGGTGACGATGATCAAGCGCGGTTGGATGGAATCGGCCGCCACGTCTCCTGTGTATCAGGCCGATGCGACGCGAACTAGAACTTGCTGTCTTCCTCGCGGATGAGGCGGAACAGTTCGCTGGCGTCCGGTGCGTTGAGAAGTTTCTCGCGGAAGTTACCGTCGCGCAGCAGGCGCGACACGCGCGCGAGGGCTTTGAGATGAAGGCTGGTAGAATCCTCCGGCGCGACCAGCATGAAGAACAGATGCGTCGGGTTGCCGTCGAGCGATTCGAAATCGACCCCCTGCACGTGACGCCCGAAGGTGCCGAGGATTTTGG
>DATGKG010000360.1:0-12481 GCA_035294805.1 Binataceae bacterium (SeqCode)
AATGCGCCGCACTTTCCGTTCGAAGCGCGCGACGACGATCTCGCGCTCTTCGCTGACGCAGAAAATTTCACGCCGGCCGTGCGGCGCATCTATGCGATGCTTCGATGCATGGATCGCGGCGTCGGGCGTGTGCTCGAAGAACTCGATCGCGGCGGTATCGCGGGAAATACCATCGTGCTTTTCACCAGCGACAACGGTCCGCAGTTCGGCGGCAAGGGCGAGATGTGCACCGACAGATTCAACTGCGGCTTCGCCGGATCCAAGTTGCTGGTGTACGAGGGCGGCATCCGGCTGCCGATGATCATTCGATGGCCGGCGGGAATGCCGGCATGCAAACAAATCCATGAGATGGTCCATCTCACCGATTGGATGCCGACGCTGGTGGCGCTCGCACACGGTGCGATTGGGGCGGACCTGCATCTCGACGGCATCGATGCGACTCCCATCCTGCGCGGCGAGCGCGGCAACATCGCGCCGACGCGCTTCTGGCAATGGAATCGATACGCGCCGGTCGGCGAATGCAACGCGGCGATGCGCGATGGAAATTGGAAGCTGGTGCGGCCGGCAATCGCCGAATTGATGGAGGTGAGCCGCGACGACCTCGCGATGGATGTCGACTCGAAATACAATCCGCAAAACTATCGCGAGGTCGTCAGAACGCCTGGGCCCGAGCGCGCGTCGTTCACATCTGTGCCCCCGCAGCTATTCAACTTGAGCAGCGATCCGTTGGAGCGAAACAATTTGGCGGACCAACATCCCGATCGGGTCGCACGAATGACGAACCAGTTGGCGTCGTGGTTTGAGGAGGTCGAGCTTGAACGTCGAACGATCAATGATTAGTCGCCTGCGGTCCTGCTGCCTCGCGATATTTTTCTTGATCGGCGGTTCATCGTTCGGCCTGTCGGCATACGCGGGTCAATCGCAATCCGCCACACCGTTGGCCATTCCGGGCGGCTCGGGAGGAATCGGATTTGACGATTTGAGTTTCTCCTCCGAGCTGCGCAAGGTCATTGTTCCGGCGGGACGCACCGGCAAGCTCATTCTGATCGATCCGGGGTCGAAGAAGATTGACGAGGTCACCGGATTCTCCTCGCAGACGAATTTTGTCGGAGGCCACGGCGAAGGAGTTACCTCGGCAGACTTCGGGCGCGGCGCGATCTTCGCCACCGACCGCGACGAAAAAACCGTCGATGTGATCGATCCGGCATCGAAGACTATCCTCGCAAAGACAAAGTTGGCCGCCGAACCCGACTATGTCCGCTATGTCGCCGCGACTGATGAAGTCTGGGTCACCGAGCCTCGCGCGGGACAGATCGAGATCTTTTCGCTGCCCGAGCATGGCATGCCGGAACCAAATCACGCAGGAACGATCAGTATCGCGAATGGGCCCGAATCACTCACGATCGATAACAAGCGCGTCCGCGCCTACACTAACGCGTGGAGCGATGTCACGATCGCGATCGATTTGCGCAAGCGGGCGGTCGTCGCGCGATGGGAGAACCGCTGCGGCGGGTCGCGCGGGTCTGCTCTCGACGACGCGCGGGGTTTCCTCCTGGTGGGATGCAAGGAAGGAAAACTCGAATCTATCAGCGTGGAGAACGGCCGCCGGCTCGGCGAAGCGGCTTCTGGCGACGGTGTCGACATCATCGCATATGCGCCGAACCTTCATCATGCGTATCTGCCGGGCGCACAGAGCGCGACGATGGCGGTGGTTGATATTTCGTCGAGCGGCATGCCACGCGTCCTCGGCACATTGACAACCGCGAAGGGTAGTCATTGTGTGACCGTGGATGACCTCAACAACGTGTACGTGTGCGATCCGCGAAATGGCCAATTGCTGATTTTCCACGATTCAGTTTCGCAAGGTTACCGTTGACCCCTCGCGCTGGAACCTTCATTTGATGTTCTTCGCATGAATTTGCGCGCGCGCTTTGTCGTCTGCCTAGATGTAGTCAATCGATCAGCCGGACCTGCTTCGACCCGGCACCTGGAGGCCACCTATGCCAACGATTCTACTGGTCATTCTGATCCTTCTGCTCATCGGCTCGCTGCCCGTATATCCCTACAGCGCCGGATGGGGATACTACCCGAGCGGCGGCGCGGGCCTGTTGGTAGTCATCCTGCTGATCCTGCTTCTATCCGGCCGCCTCTAACCGTGGAAAAAATCACCCTATGAAACAACTCGTACCCCTTGGCGCAATTCTCGCGATCATCGGACTGATCCTGCTCGCATATCCGTTCTTCACCACCCAGCAAACGAAAGAGGTTGCTCACGTTGGACCTCTTCACGTTGATGAAAATCAACAACAGACTCATATGATACCGCCGATTCTGAGCGGCGGCGTTTTGGCGGTCGGCGTGGTATTGCTGGCGGGCGGATTGATGAAAAGCGGCCAGTAACCGATCGCTACGCAGACGAGTCTTTCGAGCGAAGTCGCGGTCGGCGCGTGCGCGGCGTGTCGATGCGCTTCTCTTCCATCGGCGTGTGTGACCGGCCTGCGCCCTCATGATGCGCGCGAGCGAGGTCCGGCGCTTTGTGGCGGCGCACCGCTGAATGAGCGAGGCCCAGCGCGCTGGTCAGTCGCCCGAGCTGACCGGCGTGGGGAACTCCGGCGAGAAACGCATGATAGATGCGCTCCTGCGCGGGATCGAGGTTCGGCTCGAGATCCAATCGCCGCCCGAGCGCGATAAGGTCGAGCGCCGCTTTCGTCAGGGAGCGCGACGGCCGCTCGACCGTCTGGCCTACAAGCTCGTTGATCATCGCGGCAAAAGTGTCATTCGCCGCGGTCTTGTCAATCTTGTAGCCGTGTTTGGCCGCCTCGCTCGCGACCTCGATCGCGTTGCGGTATGCGAGCGGATCGCGGCTGTTGCGATGCATGGTGATTTCGCGTTCGAAGCGCCGGCCCATCGTAAATTCGGTCAGTTGACGAAATTGCGGCGGCGGTTCGAAGCCGGAAGCCTGCAGCATCTCGACCACGCGATCGTACTCTTTGTATAGGCGTGCGAACTCGTCGGTAAATCCTTCAAGCATGTCGTTGAAAATCATTTCGCAGATCGCGAGCCGTCCGTCGGGCAGCACGTCCTCGAGGCCGAATTCGTCGCGGCCGAACTCCTCCTGCACAATGCGAATGATCGCGGGCAGCGGCGCGCGCGGGAACTTCGCCCAGATTCTCTCGACCGCTGCGCGAAATTGTTCCGGCTCGGCAAATTCTCCCAGCGCGCAGTAGAAGTCCACGCCGCCGAGATGAAGCGCCGCGCACGCGAATTCGTCGCGTGTACCCACGATGGAATTGCGCAACATCACGCGACTGGTCGATAGCGTGATGCGTCCGCTTTTCTCCTGTCGGAATTCTTCCTGGCGGCAGTAATACTCGCCGATCCACGCCTCGCGATCGGTTTGATTGGCGAGGCTCGAAATCGCGAGATGCGACGCGATCCGCTTCGGCGTCACGCGGCACGGCATAACAAAGCGGCGGAACACGTCGGCGCCGGTGCCCATCTCGGGGAGGTTGCTTTTCGCCTGCGCGAGCAGTTCGAGAAAGCGGCCGCGCGGCGCGTGCAGTCCGAGGCTCTCCATCAGGTCCATCGTGTGGCCCGCGTACTTCATGGTCTGGACCGCCTCGATGCCCGAAATTTCGTTGAAGAACCATCCGCAGCTCGTGTACATCAGCATCGCGTTGCGCTGCATATCGAGCAGCGTGAGCGCGCGCACCCGGGCCGCGGCGTCGAGTTTGCGCCGGCCGTGGCGCGCGATAAAACTGTCGTGCGCGGCGGCGCGGTTGAGCACCACCTCGATGAATTCGTCGCGCGCCTTCCACGGATTGCGCAGCAACGCGTCGCCGAGTTCCTCGAAGCGACGCGCGCATTCGTCGCGAAGCAGATCAAACGCCGCACGCAGCGGCGTGCGCCATTCCTGATCCCATCCCGGCTCGCCTCCGGTGTGGCATCCACAGTTCCGATGCCATCTGCCCACGCCATGAGCGCAGCTCCACGCGGTCCCATAGCCATCAGGACCGGTTTTGATTTCGACCGCGTCGCGCGGCGGATGACGCTCGAGAAATTCGCCGTAGTTCGTAACCTCGATGCCGCGCTTTTGCGCCTCGACCTCGAGCGCGTATGCGAGGCATCGATCGCCGAATTTATAGTGATGCCCGTAGCTCTCGCCGTCGGTCGCGACATTGACCAGCCCACCGTCGCCAGCGCCGTGGACGAGGCGTTCGAGCAGAGCTTCGCTCGACCACAACAGGTTCTCGAATGCGATCGCGCGCGCGATGCCGTCATCGTAGAAGAACACGGAGATGGAGCGGCCCGAGCCGTCGCGATGGAAACATTTGTATGCCTTGCGCGGATCGATGCTGCCATCGGCAACGTTCTTCCAATCGGCGCCGTCGCCGCTCGCATCGAGCGGGCGCGTACGCTCCGCCTGATGTGGCGACAGGATGACGTACTTCATGCCCGCATCGATCAGTGCGGCGATCACCGCGTCGTTGCACGCGGTCTCCGGGAGCCACAGCGCCTCAGGTTCGCGACCGAAGCGATGCCGAAAATCGGCGCCGCCCCACACGATTTGCGTTCGCAGATCGCGCGGATTGCATAGCGGCAGAATCGCATGATTATAGGCTTGCGCGATCGCGCCGCCGTGACCGTTGTGACGCTCGCGACTACGCTGATCTGCCTCTACGATGCGCGCGTAGGTTTCGGGATGCGCGAACTCGAGCCATCGCATCAGCGTCGGCCCGAAGTTGAAATTCAGGTTCGCGTAGTTGTTGACGATACGCTCGATCTGGCCCTTGCCATTGACGATCCGTGCGAACGCGTTGGAGCGATAGCATTCGGCGTGGATACGCTCGTTCCAGTCATGAAACGGGCGCGCGCTGTCCTCGCGATCGACCGCGCCGGTCCACGGATTCTCGCGCGGTGGCTGATAGAAATGACCGTGAATGATTATCGAGGGCACTAGCTACTACTACTCTCGCAGCTATACATTCGCGAGGTAGATGGCGACGCCCGCGCGATCGAGCGTCACAGAGCGATGATGCGATTCGATTTGGGCCGCAGGCGTTTGCGCATCACCCTCGCCCCCGAACAGCACAAGCTTCAGCGCACCGGACTCGCCGATCGGAATCTCGACCCGCTGGTTATCAAGATTGCACACGATGAGCGCGCGCTCGCCCGAATCGTCTCGGCGCTCGATAGTAATCCATCGCTCGGCCTGGTTGAACTCGACCGAAGTGAGATCCTTGCGGCAGTTCGACAAGCACTTGTGACGCTTGCGCAGTGCGAGCAGTTCGCGATGGAACTTCAGCAGCTCCTGATGCCGCGGCTGCTCGACCTCGCGCCAGTCCAGCTTCGAGGAATCAAACGCTTCCTGACTTTGCGGATCGATAAAGCCCTCGTCGAGAAAGCCTTCGTACTCCTTCTTGCGCCCCTCGCTCACAGCGTTGGCAAGATCGCGATCCTGGAAGTCGGTGAAGTAGGTGAAAATCGTGCTCGCGCCGTATTCCTGGCCCATGAAGAACATCGGCAGATTCGGCGCGCAGATCATCAGCGCCGCGGCGGCTTTCTCGACGCCAATCGAATGCGACGTCGCAGGACGCTTGCCCGCAAGCGCGTTGGCGACCTGATCGTGATTCTGGGTGAAGACAACGAACTGACTGCCGGGCCGCTCCTTCGAGGAACTGCCGTGAAATCGTTTGCGGAATTTCGAAAAGCGCCAGTCGTAGACGTAACCCTCGACGATTGCTTTGCGTAGATCGGGAAGTCCCGCGTAGTCCAGGAAATAGCCGTGATGGTCGCCGGTAATCGCGGTGTGGACCGCATGATGAAACGCGTCGTTCCACTGCGCGTCCATGCCCCACCCGCCATTGGCGACCGAGGTAATCACCCGCACGTCGTCGAGGTCGCTCTCCGCGATCAGATAAGCCTTGCGCCCCAGCTTCTTCGCTTCGTCATGAAATTTCTCGCTCAGCTCCGCGAGCAGATGCTTCGCGCCGAAATCGAGGATGCTGTGCACGGCGTCGAGCCGGAGCGCGTCGATGTGATACTCGCTGAGCCAGCACAGCGAATTGTCGATCATGTAGCGGCGCATGCCGTAGCTGTACGGCCCGTCGTAATTCAGCGCCTCGCCCCATGGACTTTTGTACTTGCCGGAAAAGCACGGCATGAATTCCGGCAGATAATTTCCCTCGGGGCCGAGATGGTTGTAGACGACATCCATGATAACCGCGAGACCGGCGCGATGCGCCGCGTCGATCAGCCGCTTCAACTCTTCCGGCCCGCCGTAGCTTGATTGCACCGCATACGGATAGACGCCGTCATAGCCCCAGTTGCGGCTGCCGGGGAATTGCGCGACGGGCATAATCTCGATTGCGGTAATTCCGCTGTCGCGAAGGTAGCCGAGCTTTTCAATTACGGACGCGAACGTGCCGGCGGCCGTGAAGGTGCCGATATGGAATTCGTAGATGACGTAGTCTTCGAGCGCGATACCCTTCCATCCGACGTCGTTCCACTTGAAGCCATCCGGATCCACCACGCGCGATGGTCCGTGGACGCCCTCAGGTTGGAATCGCGAAACCGGATCGGGCCGCTCTTTTTTTCCGTCGATGACGTAGACGTAGTCTGCACCGGCGCCGATCTCTTTTATCGCCGTCGTGAACACTCCATCGGAGCAATCCATCGGACGGATGATCTCGCTCGGCGATTTGAGCTTCACCGCGATCTCTTTCACCAGCGGCGCCCATACGCGGAATTCAACGCCGCCCGAAGGTACCGGACGAGCGCCAAACTCCAGCCGCCAGAGTCCATCGCTTTGTTTGTTCGGAGGCACCTGTCTTCAATCGTGAAGCATCGCTACCGGAATTCGCGCGAAGGCTTCATCTACCGCGATGCGACGGTCGGTTGAAATCGCACGGCCGGTGACCAGATCCGTCATCGATTTTCGCGAATCATCCTGAAATTCGACGAACGTGCCACGCCACACATTCGGATCGACCGGCAGCGGGGCGGCCGCGGGAAGGTTCATGAACAATCGCCCGCACATGACGATGACACGCTTATCATTATGTGAACGCGCGAATGCGATGACTTGATTGGCGCGCTCGCCTGCGACATTCAACGGAACGTACTCGCCACGCATAAACAGCTCCGGATGTTCGCGGCGGAATTCCATCGCGCGATGAATGAGATACATCTTGATCGCACCGCTGCTCATGTCCTTGAGCAGATGAGTCACGGTCGCGAGCGGATCGCGTCGCGCACCCTCGCGAATTTTTGCCAGCATCGCTCGGCGGCACGCGTAGTCCACTGGCCTCCGATTGTCGGGATCGACGAGGCTTAACGTCCACAGCTCGGTGCCCTGATAAAAATCCGGCGCACCCGGCAGCATCATCTTCAGAACGGTCTGCGCGAGCGAATTCAGCATCCCGGCGCGCGCGACGGGGGCCTGAAAATTCGCGAGGTCGGCAACGAACTCATGTCCCTTGGTAAGGATGGTCGCGAGGAACTCGCTAAGCGCGCGATCGTGCTCCTCATTCACGTTCATCCAGCTCGTATGAACCTTGGCTTCCTTGACCGCTTTGTCCATGTACTGCTGGATGCGTTTGATGAAGTCGCCGCGATTTCCATCGAGCGGCTCGTTAGGCCAGACGCCGACCAGCGTTTGATATAGCAGGTACTCCTCGTTGGGATCGGGGACTTCGCTGTCCTCGACCAGCTTCCGCGCGCCGGCATTCATCTGATACCAGCGCTTGATCGCCTGCTCCCATTCGTCGGGGATTTCGGAAAGCACGGCGATGCGGGCGCGCGCGTCTTCGCTGCGCTTGGTGTCGTGCGTGGTGCCGGCGGACATCGCCGCGGGCCATTCCGCCTGCCGCTCGCTATTCCATGCGTGGAATGCTTCGACGCTAACGCCGAACGCGTCGGGCTCGCCGCCGACCTCGTTCAACGACGCGAGCGGATAGTAGCGATAGAGCGCCGTATCTTCGAAACCTTTGGCCATCACCGGCGCTGTGAATTGCTGAAAGCGCTGCACGAATTCGCCGCGCTCCGCGTGGTCTGTATCGGTCAGCCCCGCAGGATGCTGGAGCAGCAATACCGATGCGATGAAATCAAAAATCGATTCGCTGACGCTGGGATTGCGCCGCTTGGCGCGCCGCACCGCGGTCAGGATGTGCTGCCGATCGGCATCATCCACCTTGCCGGTCTCCGGACGCACGTAGGCGCGATATACCGGAAAGTTGGCTATCACTTCCTGCAGCGCGCCGGCGAGGCTGTGGAGCGTGAAGTCGCGCGACCATCGATGCTGCTGCGAGATGCGATCGAGCCGGCGCGACAACACCGCCATCTCGCCCGACATCGCGGTTTCGATGATGAGCTTTTTGCTCTCATAGACGATGTCGCGGAAGTTCAGCCGCTCGCCGACGAAGCTGGAATACAAATCGCGGAAGCGCCGATTGTTCTCGCTTGCGACGAATAGCCGACCGACCACATTCATGAATTCATAGCCGGTGGTTCCATGTACCGGCCACGCCTGGAGCTTTTCGTGCTCGCCGAGGATCTTCTCGACCACGAGGTGAAATGGCCGTTCGTCATCGGGCGCACTCTCGCCGAGGGATTCGGACGCGCTGCGCTGGAGCCGGCGCAAGTATTGAAGCGGATCGAGCAGACCGTCGACATGATCGATGCGCAGCCCATTGATCATGTCGCTCTTCATCAGCTTGAGAATCATCTCGTGGGTCGCCGCGAACACCTCGCGATTTTCCATTCGAATTGCCGCGAGCTCGTTGATATCGAAAAATCGCCGATAATTGATTTCATCGGACGCGACCTTCCAGAAGCTCAAGCGATAGGTCTGATCGGCGAGGAGATTCTCCAGCCGATCGAAGCTGCGCGGCTGACCCTTGGTGCCGTTGATATCGCGAATCGAATCTTCAATCGCGCCACGGACTTCGGCGGATTTCTCATACAGATCGGAAATTCGCCGCCGGATAACAGGGATCTCGCGGCGTCGCTCGCGAACCTTGGTAAAATCGGCTTCGGTGCGTTCGGGCAGATGTTCGACGGCGTTGAGAATGCTCTCCAACTCGAGCACGTCCGGATGCGAATCGCCGAGCTTTTGCATCGCCGCGCGCAAGGCCGGCTTGAGAATCCATTGCAGGCTGCGCGGCGCAAGCGGAAACGTATGCTCGAAGTAGCGCGCCTGGAAGGTGCCGCCGGCCCTATCGTATGCGATCTGGATTTGCTGGTTTTCAAGCACCTTGCCGTACTGCTCGCCGAGCACGGGCAGCAGAATCTTGTTCGCGAGATCATTCTTGGGCGGATTCCAATCGACGTCGAAAAAATCCGCGTATGGCGAGCTGGGGCCGTTCTCCAGCAGATCATTCCACCATTCATTAGCGGGATCGCCGATCGCCATGTGATTGGGCACGATGTCCTGCACGATGCCCATCCCATGCTCATGCAGCGCGGTGACGAAGCGCTGGAAATCCTCTTCGGTGCCAAGCTCGGGATTGAGCGCGCGATGATTGACGACATCGTAGCCATGGACGCTGCCGGCGTGCGCCGTCGTGATGGGCGAGAGATAGCAATCGCTGATGCCGAGGTCGTGGAGATAGTCGACCAGCGCGGTCGCATCTTTGAAGGTGAACTCGCGATGGAGTTGGAAACGGTAAGTGCCGCTTGGAATTCTGGAGCTCATGTCGGGTGAGTCTGGATGCTCCCTGGATGAAGTAGTCATACAGATGTTATCAGTGCGGACTGCGAAGCCATAGCCGCGCGCATCGAGAGGCCGATGAAAACGGTTGATTTCTTTTTTGACTACTCCAGTACCAACAGCTACTTCGCGGCCTTCATGCTGCCGGAGATTTGCCGCAAGCACGATGCGCTCGTGAATTGGCTGCCGATTCATTCCGCCGCGCTGTTTCGGGGCACCGGCTTCGACGTGATGGCGATGACGCCGCGCAAGGCGCGATATTTGTGGCGCGATCACCAACGTTATGCCGAATTCACCGGACTGCCGTTTCGGAAGCCGAGCCGTTTTCCGATCAAGACCTCGGCGGCGCTGCGCGCGACGCTGATGATGCCCGGCCTGGCGGGAGAGAATCCGGACAACTACACGGCGTCGGTAATGGGCGAGTTCGCACAAGCGGTAATGCGCGCATATTGGGAACGCGATGTCGATATCGCCGATATCGCTGCGCTTGGATCAATCGGGGAGACTATCGGCATCAAGAGCGAGCGACTCAGTGCGGCCGCCAATTCGGCTGATGCTCGCGCGCGGCTCGCCAAAGTGACCGAGGACGCGATCGCGCGAGGCGTCTTCGGTGCGCCGATGTTCTTCCTCGACGGCGAAATGTTCTGGGGCAAGGATCGGCTCGATTTCGTCGAGCGCTTACTGACACGCCGTTAGCCTACATCCTGTAGGGCAACCCTGCGCGCTGTCGGAAGGCCGAAAAGTGGCGCTTTTGTCGTCTCATTCGTCCCTACTTATGGACTCGAAAAACGACTTTATGACCCTATTGACTGACTGTAGGATTATTATAACAATCGGAAGTATGTCGCACGACGTAACCGCCAGTCTTGACCATCCGTCCCGGGAAGCTCATGCGCATAACTGCATGTGCTGTGGCGCCCTGTACGCCTGCGATGCGCCCGGGCAAACCGGATGTTACTCGGCGGTGTGCGAGACCTGCCGCGGGATCGAACTTGGCTCGCAGCTGAGCATCGAACGGCGGCCCGGCAAAGCTGTGCGTGCAAATGCATTCGCACGTCGGAATAAAATTAACACCGACGCCGGCTTGCTGGTTGCGTTTGGAATGATCGACGCTCACACGCCTGCACGACTGAACGCCCAAGGAGGGGGCTCGCATGGCGAATGACAACATCCACTTCGGCCAGATGGTCCGCGACCGCCGGCGCCAACTTGAACTGACGCAGGAAGAACTCGCACGACGCATCCTGACCTCGACTCCGTACATCGGACATATCGAGTCCGGCAAGCGTCATCCGTCCGACGAAATCCTCACACGCCTCGCGGATGTACTGGGCTTCGATCGTCGCGAACTGTTCTTCGTGGCGAATCCGACCACGCGCGCGATGTTGACGCCCAAGCCGCATGCGGCGAACGGCTCGGCCTGGGAGGAGTTCCGCGGCGATCAGCAGCTGCACCAGTTGCATCAGATCAACGCGCGCGAACTGGAGATGCTGTCGCAGGTCGCGATGATGGGCGACGTGCGAAGCTCGCGCGACTTCATCTACATCCTGAACACGATTCGGCAGTCGCTGGTGTCAAACGTCTGAGGAGAAAACGTCGACGACATGCGAACTGGGCATTCAAAAGCTTAAATGCGGGAGCAAAAAGGGCATATCGGCAAAATATTTTCGCTGCCCAAAAATAAGGCATCAACGGAGGACGGACTATAGGTGGTTATGAAAGATAGACATTATGTCGATTAGTTGGGGTCACTCCGCAATTATGCTTCTGCCACGGCATTTTACGTGATCCGACAAATGGTAGGGGATATTGACAGAAGGTCGCATCTCAGTAATTCCTAGGTCGTTCCTATTATGAGCGCACGTTCGCTATCTCTAGCTGCATCTCGCAAAGAGCTCGCCCTCAGCGGCCAGCCCGATGCGCTGATGGCACGTGAAGTCGACGGCCTCGTATCCAAGCTGCTCACCGAGGTCAAGATTCCGTTCCCCTCGCTGGGCAAACGCGTGTTGGGTCACCTCGCCGATCTGAAGAAGGTCCTCTCTACCGATTACATGGAAGGCGCGGACCTTCCCGATAAGAGTCTGCTCAAGGAACTCACGCGCGTAGTCGAATCCGATATCAAGCCGACAATGCGCGATTGGTACCAGTCCGGCAAGAAGCCGTGGGAAGCGCCCGAGCTACTGCCGATCCTGACGAAGCTGTTCGGTGGACGCGAACTGGAATTGCGCGCTGAGCCGTACCTTGAAGGCGCGGGACTCGCGTTGCGCGGATTTTTCTGCCGCGCGAACGTTGGCGCCAAGAGCAAATTCGTAATCTTTCTGAATACTGCACATCATCCGGGCGCGGTGGTCGCGACCTTCGGCCATGAGATCGGTCACTACATCTACGGATCGCTGGTTGGCGAGCGCGCGCCGATGGCGGCCTTCCTGGAAGGGACCTTCAGCAATCATCTTCACGAAGAAGACGAACTTTTCGCCGATAGTCTGGTCGCCTTTTCCTGCTATCCGCAGGAAGTGATCAAAGAGATCGGCCCGCTTAAGAGCGTCGTCCCCGGAAAGTCCGATGAGCTGTTCGGACGCATCCGTCGCGCATACGGATTGGTAGGCTCGCGCTACGAGTTGAACCTCGAAGATCGCAAGATGGGCAACGTCTGGCGCGTGCGCTATCTCACCTCGATGGTGCACTTCTTCAAGCTGCGTTGCGCGCTGCTCGAAAAGACCGGTCTCTAGTTTCCGACTTTTAGACCCACCCGCAAACCGCGCGTAACGGTTC
>DATGKG010000361.1:0-2949 GCA_035294805.1 Binataceae bacterium (SeqCode)
CTCGGTCGCGCCGTTATTTTGATTTTTCTTATGCTCACTCACACGCCGATTTTCTCAGAGCATGCGCACCGGGTCGATATCGATGCTGAGGTGAACATCGGCTTCGCGGGCGCGCCGCGCAAGCGTGGTCTGCATCGCGGAGAGCGCGGTGCGCAGCGCGGTGAGGTTCTCGGATTTCACCATCACCTGCCATCGATAGCGCTTCTTGATGCGCTCGATGGGCGCCGGTGCGGGACCGAGCACGCGGATGATGTCCGGCGACGCGGTCCTTCGATATGCGTCAGCGGCGCGCGCAAGCGCATGCGCGGCCGAGGTTGCGACGCGCGACACCGCCTCGGGATCCTCGCCCTCGATCCGCACCATCGCGAGCTTCGCGAAGGGCGGATAGGAAAGTTCGCGGCGCAGTTCCAGCTCGCGGCGGATGAAGCGCGCATAATCCTGCTCGCGCGCCGCGCGGATACTGTAGTGATGCGGCGCGTAGGTCTGGATGATCACGCGCCCTGCGCGCTCGCCGCGACCAGCGCGTCCCGCGACCTGTGTGAGCAATTGGAACGTTCGTTCCGCCGAACGGAAATCGGGAAGGTTAAGCGACGCGTCAGCAAAAATCACCGCCGCCAGGGTCACGCCGGGAAAATCGAATCCCTTGGTGATCATTTGCGTGCCGACCAGCAGATCGATTTCGCCCGCGCGCAAAGCCGCCAGGATATCGGCGCGCGCGCCTTTGCGACCGCTGGTGTCGCTGTCCATCCTCTCGATGCGTGCGGTCGGCATGAGCTGCTGAAGCGCGGCCTGCAGCCGCTCGGTGCCGTAACCCTGTCCGCTCAGGCCGAGCTCATTGCATTCGGGACACTGGTCCGGCGCCGCCGATCGATTGCCGCAGTAATGGCATCGTAGCGAACGATCGCGCAGATGAAACGTCATGCTCACGCTGCAGTTCGCGCACGCGATGACGTTGCCGCAAACATTGCACTGCAGAAAATTGTGGTAGCCGCGGCGATTGAGAAACACCATGCTCTGGCCGCCCGAAGCGAGGTTTTCGCGCAGCGCGGTGACCAGCTCGGGCGACAGCGGAATCGCGTCCGGCTTCTTCTCCTCCTTCGATTCCCGCGCCTTTTGCAATCCGACGCGCAGATCGATGACCTCCACGCCGGCCATCGCGCGATCGTTGACGCGTCGCGTCAGCCGCAGCAGGTGATAGCGCCCCCGCCGGGTGTTCGCGAACGATTCCGCCGACGGTGTCGCGGAGCCCAGCACGACCGGGCATCGTGCGTAACGTGCGAGCACTACCGCGAGGTCGCGTGCGTGATAGCGGATTCCTTCCTCATTCTTGTAGGCGGGGTCGTGTTCCTCATCCACGACGATCAGGCCCGCGTCGTGGAGCGGCGCAAAGATCAGCGAGCGCGGACCGATCATGATGCGTGCCTCGCCAGACAGCGCCGCGGTCCAGCTCGCCCATCGCTCGCTGACGTTCTGCGCACTGTGCGCGATGCCGACCAGCGAACCGAAGCGCGCGCGAAAAGATCGCACGACTTCATCGGCGAGCGCGATTTCCGGCACCATTACGATAACATTGCGCCCCGCCGCGAGCGCGCGCGCGCCGAGCTGCAAATACACTTCGGTCTTGCCGCTGCCGGTCACACCATGAAGCAGGAAACTCTCGTAGCGTTTTTCATCGATGGGACGCGCGACCGCATCGATGGCGGCGCGCTGCTCCGCAGTCAGCTCATACGACGCTCTTGCCGCGGGCGTTCCGCCGTTCGATGACGCCGGCAGAATCGCCGCGGGAGGTGGAACCTCCAACCGCAGAAGGCCGCGCCGCGCGAGAATTTTCAGCGCGAGCTTCGATCCGGCAACGCGATTCTCCAATTCCGACGATGCGATGCTACCGCCTGCATCGGCGATTTGCCGGATGAGTTCGCGCTGCTTTTTTCCATGCACCGCATCGCCGTTCGCCCCCGGCGCAAGATGCACGACCGGATCGCTCGCATCGCGATGGCGCCCGCGGGTGGAATCGATCGTCGCGACGATACCCTCGGCCATCAGCGTGGCCAGGGCCGACGAGATCGCGCGTTCGGTCCCGAGCCGCGCCATCTGACGAGAATTCACTGGATGCTTGGTGAGCCTTTCGACGATCTTTCGCTCGGCTTCCGTGAACGCCGCTTGCCTCAGCAGATTGGGCGGCTGCGCAAGCTTGTACATCATGCGCGATTCGACGCGCGCGACGGCCGGAATCACGCTCCGATAAACGTCGGCGAGCGTGACCATATAGTAGTTGGCGAGGAACTCCACCATCTGGAGATGTGCGCGATCGAACAGCGGACGTGGCTCGAGGAGTTCGAGGATCGGCTTCAGATTGCCGTTGGTGCCGGGAAAGCTCGCGGCGGTTTCAAGCACCACGCCGGTGACATGGCGCGAGCGCAGCGGCGCGAGCACGCGATGGCCCGGGCGCACACGACCTTCGAGCTCGGGGGGAACCGAATAGGTGAGTTCTTCGATCCCGCGGACCGCGCCAACAACGACCATCCGAACTTGCATTGAATTGCGCGGCGCATCGCCGGCCCCGCGAGAAGTGGAATCTAGCGCGCACAAAAAGTTCTAGCATCAAAAATTTTCGCGACTTTCCACAGAAAGAAGAAGGCGCGCGTCTTGACTAAGACACGCGCCCTAAAGCCAAGCGGAAATTTTCGATCAGAATCCCATTGCCGCCTGCTCAACCGCATATGTGGTGAAGTCGGCCGGCGTAACCGCGCCCATGTTGATGTACCAACATTCGCGTTCGGGAGCACCGGGCGTAGGCAGATCGCAGAAGCTCGACATGCCGTTCTGCACGTTGGTACTCGTGCCATTGACCTGGAACACGCGCTTGAACGGATAGATGGCGACCTTCGCATCGGGCACCGGCCGATCGCGATACGTCAGCCAGTTGCAAAAGTTAACCATCAGTTCGCC
>DATGKG010000362.1:0-5198 GCA_035294805.1 Binataceae bacterium (SeqCode)
TGAACAGCAAGCCCGAGTCGTTTGCGGTCATCGATCGAGAGTGGCAAAGCGCGAACGACGAGATGACCCGCCTCGAGACATCGATCGAACAGCTCTCGAAAGAACGCCGCCGCGTCGAAGGGGAGCTCTCCGATCAGCAGGAGATCCTCAAGAAATATCAGGGCAATCTGATGCAGGTGAAGAACCAGCAGCAGTACGCGGCCGCTTGGAAAGAGATCGATGCGACGCGCAAGCAGGTCAAAGATCTCGAAGACGCCGATCTCAAGACGATGGGCGAGATCGAATCGCTGCAGAAGAGTCTCGACGCGCGCCGCGACGGATCGACCGATCTGAAATCGCGCTGGGACGCCGCCCACGCCGCGTGGCAGCACTCCCTCGGTGACCTGCGCAAGGAAGTCGAGAAGTTGCGACAGCGTGCATCCGCCCTCGAAGGCCAGCTTCCCGACCGCCTCAAAAATGAGTTCTTTCGCATCTTCAAACAGCGTCAGAACGTGGCGGTCGCGCCGGTGGTCAACGACACGTGCAGCGCGTGCCGCACGCGAATCCGTCCCGCGCTCTACCAGCAGCTCAAACGCGGCGAGCTCGTACACTGCGAAGGCTGTTACCGCATCCTGTACTTCGAGAGGCCTCAATCCTGAAGGTGACCGCGTTCGTCGATGGCGCATCGCGCGGCAATCCGGGTCCAGCGGGTTTCGGCGTCTTCATGACCACCGAGTCCGGCGAGATCATCGAGATTTGTGGCTTTCTTGGCACCACGACGAACAACGTCGCGGAGTACGCTGGACTGCTCGAAGCGCTGACGGTCGCCCGCGATGAAGGCGCGAGCGAGGTGGAGATCATTTCCGATTCGTTGCTGCTCGTGAATCAGATGCTCGGCAAATTCAAAGTGAAGCACGCGAACCTGATTCCGCTTCACGCGAAAGCGCGGGGGCTGGCGAGCCACTTTTCGCGCTTCTCGATTCGCCATACGATGCGCGCGGGCAACAAAGAAGCGGATCGCCTCGCGAATCTCGCGGTGGATCGGGCGGACGGGCGGTGGGTGGAGAGGCGGCGTGTCGATCGCTGAAAATCTTGCCGCGGTCGAGGCGCGCATCTCCGCCGCGTGCGTGCGCGCCGGACGAAAACGCAGCGAAGTCACGCTCGTCGCCGTCTCGAAAACATTTCCCGCCGAGCGCGTGACCGAAGCGATTGCCGCCGGCGTGACGCACATCGGCGAGAATCGCGTGCAGGAAGCGCGCGACAAGAAGCCGCTCGTACACGGCAGCGCGCGTTGGCACCTCATCGGCCACTTGCAATCGAACAAGGCGAAAGACGCCGTGCGCATTTTCGACGTCATCGAGACGGTCGACTCGGTCGAGCTCGCGCAGAAAGTCGCGGCGTGCGATGTGCTGCTTCAGGTCAACATCGGCGACGAGCCGCAGAAGAGCGGTATCGCACCGGCTGATGTGGAAAGTGTTGTGAAGCAGATTCATTCGATCGGAGGCATTCGGCTCGTCGGACTGATGGCCATTCCTCCAATCGGCGACTCGCGTCCGTACTTTCGCCGTTTGCGTCAGCTGCGCGACCAGGTCGGCCTCCAGCACCTGTCGATGGGCATGAGCGAAGATTTCGAAGCAGCGATCGAGGAGGGATCGACGATGGTGCGCATTGGCCGTGCCATTTTCGGTCCGCGCGGCTGATGGGTCTGATCGCCGTCGCTTATCAGGCATTCTGGTGGATCACCGCGGTGATCGAATGGACGGTGATCGTCTGGGTGATCATCTCCTGGATTCTGTTTTTCGCCGCGCAGACCTCCTTTCGCTGGCGCTACAAAACCGCCTTTCACATCCTCGATCAGCTCAACGAGATCTTCAGCCGCATGACCTTTCCATTCCTGCGGCCGTTCCGCAAGATTCTGCCGCCGTGGAAAACAGCGGGCATCGACTGGTCGCCGCTGTTGCTCCTTCTGGCGATTTTCATCCTCCGCGGCATCGCCGGCTACCTCTACTCGCTTATACTTTTCAAAAGATAAGTGACGGGAGGGCGTCGATGCAGAACCTCACACCGCTCGAAATCCAGAAACAGAACTTCGCGCGCAAGCTGAAGGGCTTCGATAAGGACGAGGTGCGCGCGTACCTGCAGCTCGTCGCGGAGGAGATCGAGCGGCTCGTGAGAGACGTCGACCGCCTCTCGCGCGAAAACGCGATGCTGCGCGAGGACCTCGACGATCACAATCAGCGCGAGCGCATCCTCAAAGACACTCTGCTCTCCGCACAAAAAGTCTCCGAGGATGTGAAATCGAACGCGCGCAAAGAGGCGGAGCTCATCGTCAAAGACGCCGAGCTGTTGTCCGAGCGGCTCGTGTCGCAGGCCATGAGCCGCGTCGCCGACCTCGAGCGCACGATCCAGGACCTCAAAGTCGAGCGCCGCTCCGCGCGCAACAAGCTGCAGGCCACGCTCGACACCATCCAGCAGCTGCTGATGCTCGACGCCGAGCAGGAGGCGAACGAGCTGCCGATCACCTCGATGCACCGCAAGAGTGAGTAGCACTCTTCTCATTCGCAACCTGTCCCAGATTGTCACTCCTACCGGCATGCGCGGCGCGGCGATGCGCAAGCTCACCGTCCATGAAGATGCGGTGATCGTCGTGCGCGACGGGAAAATCGCGTACATCGGCCCGGAGCGGCGAAGCCGAATCGCGATCACGCACGACTACGACGCGAAAGGTGCGACGGCGATCCCCGGCTTCGTCGACTCGCACACGCATTTGCCATGGGCCGGGTATCGCGAATCGGAATTCAACCGGCGCTTGCAAGGGGAGACATACGAGCAGATCGCTGCTTCGGGCGGCGGCATCGCATCGACGGTTCAATCGACGCGCAAGGCATCGGAGGCCCAGCTCGTCACAAACGTGCTCGATCGCGCGCAGAGGATGGCGCGTTACGGCACGACCACGGCCGAGGCGAAGAGCGGGTACGGGTTGAATGTGGCGGACGAGCTGAAGCAACTTCGCGCAATCCGCACGGCGAATGAGAGCTCGCCGGTGCGCCTCGTGCCGACGTGCCTCGCCGCGCACGACTTTCCGCCGGGCCGCGATCTGGCGTACGTCGACGAAGTGGTCAACGAGATTCTTCCCGCCGTCGCCAAAGAAAAGTTAGCGAAATATTGTGATGTTTTTGTTGAGCGCGGCGTCTTCACGCCGGAGCAGGGCGATCGCATCCTGCGCGCCGGCATCGCCCACCGCATGAAGCCTCGCGTGCACGCCGACGAATTGAGCGATACAGGCGGCGCGGAGCTGGCGGTCTCGTTGCGCGCAGCGTCGGCGGATCACTTGATGCACGTCTCCGATCGCGGCATCGCCGCGCTGGCAAAGTCCGACACCGTCGCCAATCTGCTTCCGGCGACGTCGTTTTTTCTGATGTCGCAGCGCTACGCGCCGGCGCGCGCGCTGATCGACGCCGGCGCGATCGTGTCGCTTTCGACCGATTGCAATCCGGGATCGTCGATGACCGAGTCGATGCCGATGGTGATGCAGCTCGCGACGCTGCAGATGAAGATGACCGTCGAGGAGTCGCTCACCGCTGCCACCCTGAACGGCGCCTTCTCCCTCGGACTGGCCAACGAGACCGGCTCGATCGAAGTCGGCAAGCGCGCCGACATCGCCCTCATCGATGCGCCGAACTATCTGCATCTCGTGTATCACTTCGGCGTGAACCTCGTGCGCGCGGTGCTGCGGGATGGCGAGTTCGTGGTGTCATCCTGAGCCGCGAAGACGGCGAAGGTCTCATGGTGCGAGATCGTAATTTGAGATCCTTAGCCGCGCCCAGGATGACGATCTTCGTGGTCGCGCTGACGATCCGCCTGATCGCGATCGAAGTCAGCGGCGCGAACCGCATTTCGTTCGGCGATGCCGGCGACTACATCGCGTCCGCGCAGTCGCTCTGCGTGCAGCACGCGTATCCCGATCGCGGCAATCTGCCGTTTTTTCGTGCGCCGGGACTGCCGTTCTTCATCGCCGGCGCGACTGCGTGTCATGCATCCGCGGTTCGCGCGATCAAGTACGCCCTCTCTGCGTGCGATGCGCTCACATGCGTCCTCATCGCGGCGATCGCGTTGATGCTCTTCGATCGTCGCGCCGCGTGGATCGCCGGTGTGATCGCATCGATCCATCCGATTTTTGTCGCGCAAGTCTGCGACGTGCGCAGCGAGCCGCTGTTCATGCTGCTGCTCACGCTGGCGATCTTTCTGTTGTTGCGGAATTCACTTGCCGGCTCTGGCATTGCGGTCGCGCTCGCAGCGCTGACGCGACCCTCGGCGATGCTTTGCATTCCGCTGTTCGCGCTCTACCGCCCGCGGCGCGCGCACGTGCTCCTCATCGCGTCGGCGCTGACGCTCGCGCCGTGGATGATTCGCAACTTTGTTCGCTTCGACAAAATCATCGTGGTGAATGACGCCGGGGGCTTCGGCATCTGGCGCGGAACGCATCCCGACGTAATCGCGCTGACGCATGAGGGCGATCGCGCAAAGTACGGGCAGGAGGCGCGCGAGTTCGAGGTACGCACGATCGCCGCGGCGCGCGGCGACTGGACGCGGCTCGCGATCGAAAACATTCGCGCGCATCCGCGCGAGGAGGCGCTGTTCACGATCGAGAAGGCGTGGCTCTACTGGCGGCCGTGGCTCAATCCGATGGAATACTCGACCAGGATCGTTGCCGCGAGCGCCGCGTTCATCATTCCGCTGTACGTTTTCGGATTCACGGGAATCGTGCGCGCGAGGCGATGGGACGTCCTCGTCTTCTTCGCGGCGATGTGGCTGGCGCATCTGCCGTTTCAGATGGGCATGCGCCTGCGCGTGCCGTTCACCGATCCGCTACTTATTGCCTTTGCCGCCTCATTGTTTGTTCACCACAGAGGGGACGAAGGGGACGACGAATCACCGCTGAGCACGCAGAGCTCACAGAGATGAACTGTGGTGAAGCACTTCTCTGTGTCCTCTGTGCTCTCAGCGGTGAAATTCCGTCCTCTTCGTCCTCTCTGTGGTGAATTCAACGCGAATAGAACGCAACGATCTTCTCGAAAAGCTTCGCGCCGATCGCCGACTTCGCCTCGTGCGTGCATCCGGCGATGTGCGGCGTGAGGATCAGGCGCGGATCGTCGGGCAGCGGATGGGCGGGCGGCTCGGGATCGAAAACATCGAGCGCCAGACCCGCGAGATGATTT
>DATGKG010000363.1:0-3530 GCA_035294805.1 Binataceae bacterium (SeqCode)
CAGCATCAGCAGCATCCGCTCGCATTCTTCCTCGAGGGCGGTCAGCTCCTTTTCGCCAGCCGAGATTTCTTCGCCAAGCTGACGCATCGCGGCGCGCTTCTTGTCGCGCTCCTCGGGCGACGCCTTCCCCAGTTCCTTCGATTGGCGAGCCCGGAGCGCGCGCTTGTCATCCAACTCATGCTGCATCTTGCGCCGGCGCGCATCGGCCTCCAGCACGCGCTCGACTTCGGCCGGATCGACGCCGGTCTGGGTGAGCTTGGTGCGGACCAGATCGGGCTGTTCGCGAATCAGTTTGATATCGAGCATTTTTTTGTTTGCAAAATCCTAGAACGCGTCCTTGAGATGTTCCACCTTGCGCCCGCGTCCGTCGCCGCTGATGGCGACCACGTCGAAGCGCATCGGAGGCTCATTGCCATTGTATCGGCCGGCGAAGATTTCCGCCGCGCGCCGAATCCGATACTGCTTGCGATTATCCACCTGCAACTCCGGCGGCCCGAAGCCGTCGCGCATTCGCGCCTTCACCTCGACAAACACGATCGTTTTGCGGTCCTTCGCGATGATATCGATCTCGGCGCCGGCAGCCCGAAAATTCCGCGCGATGATTTTATAGCCTCGCCATTTCAGATGCCGCGCCGCAAGATGCTCGCTGCGTTCGCCGTAGAGCAAATGGCGTCCGGTGCCGGGAATGGTATCGCGAATCCACATCCGCAGGTCATACATGGTGCGAGCGATACCGCGCTTAGGCCGCGCGCGAACACCCATCTAATTCGCCTCGATTGGAACAAGCTAAGCGGCATCGATGCTCCTAGCAAGCGCCATAGGTTTACGGACAGTCGCGAGAAGAGTACGGATACGACGTGGCAGTGCCAATCCGGATAAAATGACCTATTTTGCGCGACTTGTTGCGGTGCTAATTCTGCCGTTGTTGAGCGCGTGCGCCGCCGCGGAGAATTATACCCCAACTCCCTCGAGACCATTCGAACCGATCACCGAATTCTCTTCGACTAATTCAGTCACTTTGCTAAACGGACAGCCGTCCAAAGAGCAGGTGAAGGTTCAGGCGACGATTTACGCAGATCTCAACGCGTGGACAGACGTTGCGATAGAAATTGCTTCGCGTGAATTGAAACGACGAGGTTTGAAGATCGTAAGTGGGGCACCAAAAGCGATAACGATGTCTGTCCAGTCCGCGAAGACCGACGTTGGGTTTGTCAGAATCGAAACCGACATAACCATGGAAGTGAGGACCAGCGACGGCTATTCTGAAACTTATGTCGGAAGAAACAGTTCGAGCATGGTCGCTGAAAATCACCGCCAAATCGATGGAGCGCTGATGAGAGCTGTCCATGAAATGCTCATGGACCCGCGCATCGTCGCTTTCCTAACCAAATGAACGATCCGCTTCTGATTGTCAGCAATCGCTCAGCTCGGTAGCGGAGTGGATTTGTCCGCCCGGCGTTTCGGATGGCGAAGGCCGCGCCGCAATCGCAGTCCGCGCGAAACCTTAGTCTGAAACCCGCTTGTAGATTTCCAGTTGGTTCTTCACATCCTTGACCCCCTCGGTGTCTCGCGCGATCTTCTCCGCCCGATCTTTCATCACACTCGATGGAACGCGCCCGCGCAGTATCACCACTCCTCCCCTGGTAGTCACGTGGATACGGGTGTGATGAATTTCGCTGTCGGTGTTCAACGCGGTTTTGATCTTGGTCGTCAGCGCGGTATCGCTGATCGCAGTGGCCGTCCCTTTAACCACGTCATTGACCGCGCCCGCGGCAGATCTTCCAGCCGAATCCATCGACTGACTCGCGGATTGCGCCAGTGCGGTCCCATTCAAAACGAACGCCAGCAACATCGTCGGCACCACGCTCATTAGTATCCTGACCTTCATAGTGACCTCCCTGCGATGGTTGTTATCGGACAAGGTCGCTTCGACGGATGAAGGTAGGCGGCCTCGCGCGTCGGAGCAAGCATCCGCCCTCTCTCTCTTTACCGTCGCCCGATGGGCGAGGGTCTTGCCGGCCGACAGAGGCTGGACCACCTTTCCTCCTTACGATTTTCTTGGAATGATCTTGATCGGCCGCCGGTTAGCTGCGGCGCGACATCAAGTTGGCTCAGCTTCAGCAGTTTGAGAATTGGGAAGCCCGAAACATGATGAGAAATGACGAAACGAACCCAAAAGATCATTGAAAACGCTTGATTCTTTCCCGAGGCATTCCGCCTGAAAATCGCAAAAACAAACCCACTGCGAGCATCGCGAGCAGTGGTCCTGAGCGCTGCGCGAAGGACCTCGAACTCCATCCCCTCGGCATCAAAAACGCAAAAACAAACCCACTTTATCTTTATGAATGCTCGATTTTGTCCGCCGACTGCTTCTAGTCCGCTGGCAGCCGCCCACCCTCTCCGGTTACTGTTAGCTACCCTCGCTTGTGAGGGCATTGGATAATAGATGGAGAGCGTTCCCGATGGCTGACAATAATCTCCGCCGCAATTCCAGCGTATTGGTCGATGGTCCCTCGCGCGCACCCGCGCGTGCGATGTTCAAGGCGGTCGGCTTTACCGACGAGGACCTCGCCAAGCCGCTAGTCGGCGTCGCACATACCTGGATCGAAATCATGCCGTGCACCGCGCATCTGCGGTCGCTCGCCGAAAACGTCAAGCAGGGCATCCGCGAGGCCGGCGGCACTCCCATCGAGTTCAACACCATCGCGGTATGCGACGGCATCTCGATGGGCACCGACGGGATGCGCGCCTCGCTCATAAGCCGCGAGGTGGTCGCCGACTCCATCGAGCTGACCTCGCGCGGGCACCTCTTCGATGCGGTCGTCGCGCTCTCCGGATGCGACAAGACCATCCCCGCCACCGTGATGGCGTTGCTGCGGCTCAATCTACCGTCGCTGATGCTCTATGGCGGTTCGATTCAGCCCGGCCGCTACGGCGACCATGACGTCACCATCGTCGATGTGTTCGAGGCGGTGGGTGCGCATGCGGCCGGCAAGATAACGGATAAGGAATTGAAGGACCTCGAAGATGTCGCGTGTCCGGGCGTCGGCGCGTGCGGCGGGCAGTTCACCGCCAACACGATGGCAACCGCGAGCGAGCTGATGGGCATTTCTCCCTCCGGTTTCAACAGCGTTCCAGCCACCGATCCGCGCAAGCCCGAGGTCGCGTTCCAATCCGGCAAACTGGTGATGGATCTTCTTAGGAAAGATGTCCGCCCGAAACAAATCGTGACGCGCGAGGCGATCGAAAATGCGATCGCATCGGTATGCATGACCGGCGGCTCGACCAACGCGGTGCTGCATCTGCTCGCGATCGCGCACGAGGCAGGCATCCAGCTTTCCATCGAGGACTTCGATCGCATCAGCAATCGCACTCCCCTGCTCGGCGATCTGAAACCGGGCGGCAACTTCGTCGCGACCGATATGCACAAAGCCGGCGGCATACCGCTGGTTGCAAAGCGCCTCAAAGAGGCGGGCCTGCTGCATTCCAATCAAATCACCGTGAGCGGACGCACTATCGGCGAGGAAGCC
>DATGKG010000364.1:0-5761 GCA_035294805.1 Binataceae bacterium (SeqCode)
AGACGCCGCAACTCCTCGCGCTGCTGCCGCGACATCGATTCGATCAGCTTTTCGCCGACGGACCCGACCTCATCATCGGCGGCGGCTTCGCGCCGCACGGAACTGCGGAGCTGCTCGGGGGCGAATACGTCGTCAACGGGCGATGGGCATTTGCCAGCGGATGCCAACATTGCAAATGGCTGGTCGGCAACTGCGTGGTGACCGAGGACGGAAAACCGCGCCCAGGCTTCCTTCCAGGAACTGTGGAAATCCGCTCGATGCTGTTCCGGCGCGATGCAGCGAAGATCATCGATACGTGGCTGGTGAATGGGCTGCGCGGAACCGGCAGCCACGATATCGCGGTAGAGAATCTGCGCGTGCCCGCGGACGATAGCCTCGACATCTTCTTCGGCCACGTTGCTATTCCGGGGCCGTTGTACGCCGCGCATCTCTCATACTTCGTATTGCACATCGCGGCCGTCGGAATCGGAATCGCGCGCCGTGCCGTGCGCGAGATCGTCGCGCTGGCGGCGACTAGCAAGAAGCGCCTCTACGCGGGAACCTCGATGGCGGAGTCAGCGCTCTTTCAATATCGCGTCGGGAACGCGGAGACGACGTTGCGTGGGGCGCGCGCGCTCCTGATGGAGGAGTCGCAATACGTTTGGGGCAATGCGGTGAGAGGAAACTCGCTGATTCCGAATGATTCGATGCGTGTGATGGGGACCGCGGCGTGGGTGGCGCATACCGCAGCCTCGATCGTCGATGCATGCTACACGGCGGGCGGCGGCAGCGCGTTGTACGACTCCTCGCCACTCCAGCGATGTCTGCGCGATATCCACACGCTGACGCAACATGCCGCGGTCGCGGAGGGCTCTATCAGTCGCGCGGGCGCCGTACTCCTCGGTCAGCCGGTCGCATTTTCAATCTAGGAGTGGCTCGCGCTTTGTTCGCCTTGCGCGGAGATCCAACCCGCGCGGCCTGGGAGAGTCGCACGTATCACCGGGCAGACGGGCAGTTCTGCGACGTTCAGGCTCGATGCGACATCTTCAAGTTTCACGAATTCCGCGCCGCGTTCCTTTAGTCCACGCAACATCGAGGTGAACATCTCAAGTTGCCCCATGCCTTCAGTTTCCGCATGGACGGTGTGCACGTTGAGCGTGTTGTCCTTGAACTGCGCCAGATAGAAACGCATCGCGACGTCGCTGTCGGGAACCTCGGGAAGACCCATCACCTCGTCGAGCGTCGGCAGCGTGGTCGGAATCTCGATCGTCTTCAGCACACGCCCTCCGACGATACATCGATAGGGCGCGCGACCCCGCGTGTCGCTCCGATACGCGAGGTTCGCCTCATCAAGCGCGAGTAGCGCGGTGTCGTTGGTGCGCCATCCGGGCGCGGCGAAGCTGCGCGCAGGATGCTCCAGGATCGCGCGATACGTTTCGAACGCGTCGGCAAGTTCACCGCGGATAGCGTCTTCGCCGATGCGATCGAGCTGATCCTGCCACCGCACGTGATCGTAGCCGTGGACGCCTACCTCGAAGCCCGAACGCTTCAGGTCCCGCAGCACTTCCGGAAATGCCAGCGCGATCGGACGCGCCGGCAACAGGGTTCCCGACAAAACAGTACGCATTCCATACATCGAGACGGCCTTGGTGCGAAACATCTTCGAGAGGAAGCCCGGATTGCGAAAAATGCGGATCAGGGCGCGCCCGGAATTGTCGGGTCCCATCGTGATGTAGAATGACGCGGCGATGTCCTCGCGTTTCAGCATCGCGGCGAGCCGCGGCACGCCAAGTCCGAGCCCCTGATGCGTATCGACGTCAATTTTGAGGGCGACTTTCAAACCGAGGTGCGCGTCAGCGATTCTGCTCCTGCCGGAACCATTCCATCGAGCGCGCGGTGCCGTCGCGCAGCGAGACTTTCGGCGTCACGCCGAGCAGCGTGCGCATCTTGGTGGTGTCGGGCACGCGGCGTGGAATGTCCTCGTAGCTGTTGCCGTAGACCTCTTCCTGACTGACGAATTTGATTTTCGATTTGGTTGGACCGTACAAGTCCAGCATCAGCTTCGCGAATTCCAGCACCGAGGTTTCCACTTCGATGCCGATGTTGATCGCCTGTCCATCGGCCTCCGGCTTCATGCCCGCCGCGACGATGGCCGCGACCGCGTCGGTGACGTAGGTAAAGCATCGCGTCTGGCTGCCGTCGCCGATGACGGTGAGATCGACGCCGCGCAAAAGTTGCCCCATGAAGATGGTGAACAAGCGGCCGACGTCGACCTTGTCGAGGCGCGGGCCGTAGACGTTGAAGAATCGCACCACGGTTACCGGCAGTCCGAGCTTGTGATACGCGAAGCAGAAATGTTCGCCGACCGCTTTTGAGGTCGAGTAGCACCAACGATCGATGGTGGTGGCGCCGAGCACGCGATCATCGTCCTCGCGCCACGGCACTTTCGGGTTACGCCCGTAGACCTCGGAGGTCGAGCTGAACACGACTTTCTTGTTGTATCGATAGGCGGCCTTGAGAATGTTCTGGGTACCATTGACATTCACGTTTAACGTCTCGTAGGGATCACCTACATAATGTTCTACGCCCACGACGGCCGCGAGATGGTAGATGAGATCGGCTTTCGCCGCGAGGCTGTCGATCAGTTCCAGATTGAAAATCGAATCGTGGATGTAATGAAAGCGCGGATTGCTGAGTAGATGGCGGACCTTGCCGATCGCGCCGGTATCGAGCACGAAGACCTCGTCGCCGCGCGCGATGAATGCATCGGAGACGTGCGAGCCGAGGAACCCCGCGCCGCCGGTGATAAGAACCTTCATTTATCCTCCACTCTGAACGCCAACATTATAAATGAACGCTGCCGCTATAGCAGCGCGCGCGGACGCGACGTTCCCGCCTCGAGAACGGCGGAAGCGTGCCCTTCATCCTCGCCCTCGAATTGCAGGCGCGTGACGATCAGGCTGCCTTGCCCCGCCGCGATTTCGAGGCCGCCATCTTTCTCGCCGATCACATCGCCGGGCGTGCCCCGCGTAGCGTCTTCACTCGCGATGCGCGCTTCCCAGATGAAAAGTTTTCTTCCCGCGGCGAAGCAAAACGCGCCCGGATACGGATGCGTAACCGCACGCACGAGGTTGAAGATGCGCCGCGCGGGCCATCGCCAATCGATCCGGCCGTCTTGCGGACGCCGCCGCCCGAAGTAACTTCCGCGCACGAGGTCCTGCTTCATCCGCGGCGCGCGGCCGCTGACGATCAGCGGATGGTACTCGCGAACGAGTTCCGCGCCGAGCGGTACCAGCTTGCGGTACAGCGTCAGCGCGGTGTCGCTGTCGTCGATCGCGCAGGAGCGTTGCGCCACAATATCGCCGGCGTCGGCGCGCGCCACCATATGATGAAGCGTCAGGCCGCCCTCACGCTCGCCATTGACGAGCATCCAATTCACCGGCGCGCGTCCGCGATACTTCGGGAGCAAAGAGCCGTGCAGATTGAACGCGCCGATCGTCGCGGATTTCAAAATCGCGTCAGGAAGTAGATAGCGATAGTAGACTGAGTAGATGACGTCGGGATGGAGCGACGCGACGCGCGCCATGACGCCGGCATCGACCTGCTCGGGCGCAAACACCGGAATCGAATGCCGCGCAGCAAGTTCCGCGCATGAGCGCCACCAGATTTCCTCGTGCGGATCATCCGCGTGCGTGAACAACGCATCGATTGGTGCGCCGAGCGCGAGCAACGTTTCGAGGACGGCGTAGCCGGTGTCGTGATAGGCGAACAGGACGCATCGGGCTTTCTTCACCGCGGCGTCGATGGATTTCGAATCGTCCACTAGTCGCGAAGATTGGTTTTTACTTCGTCGTGGTCGTCGTCGCCGTGGACCTTGCGCACCAGATAGGTGGGACGCCGACGCACTTCCAGATAGATGCGGTAGATGAACTCACCGAGTAGCCCGAGCACGAGGAAAATCACTCCTACGAAGGCGAACAGCACGGTGAACAGCAGCCACATCGCGCCTTCTTCCTGCGGACCGTAAATCACGCGATGCCCGATCAGAACCGCCACGACAAGTGAATCGAGCAGGAAGATTCCGATTCCGAACAACGTCGCCAACTGGATCAGGATGGGCGAGAAGCCGGTGAGCAGATTGAGACTTAGCGTGGCCAGCCGAAGCAAGTTGTACTTCGAGCTGCCTGACGCGCGCTCGGCATGACCGACCGGAATTTCCGCGACGCGTTTGGCAAACGAATTCGCGAGCGCTGGAACGAACGCCGCTTTCTCATCGCATTGCACGACCGCGTCGACGATGTGCCGCCGATAGGCGCGCAGCATGCATCCGTAGTCGCGCATCTCGACGCCGACGATCGCCGAGGTGAGCTTGTTGTGAAATCGCGATGCGATGCGGCGAAACGCGTCGTCCTGGCGCTCCTCGCGCCATCCTCCGACGACATCATTGCCGGCGTCGATGGCCTCGATCAGACGCGGAATTTCTTCGGGAGGATTCTGAAGGTCGGCATCGAGAGTCACCACGATGTCGCCGCGCGCTTGCTTGAATCCCGCGAGGATCGCCGAATGCTGTCCGAAGTTGCGCGCCAGCTCGACGACGCGCACCCGTCCGGGCGCCCCGTCTGCGAAGCTGCGCAACATGTTGAGCGAATCATCCGCGGAACCATCGTCGACGAAAACCACTTCCCATTGCCGTCCAATCTGCTGCATGACTCCGGCGAGCCGCTTCCATAAAACCGGCAGATTCGCGATTTCGTTGTAGACCGGAATGACGACCGAAATCATTTCCGCATCGATTGCTGGCGGGTGATCGAACGGAAGAATGTTATTTTGGATGCTCATCAACGTACCGAGAGAATCGACGCTCTATGGCATTGTTACAGACCGATTCGGGCTGCAAAAGCCTGCGGCTCGTAGCATTTTATTGGCCATGAGAAGAAGGCGTGCGGTCGAATTTTTGGCGTCGAACGAAATAAGTAGCTGCGCCGAACGTCATATATTCATGGGGCTCACGCACACTGGCTACGTCTTCCTGCTTCCACTGTGCTTTCTCCCGCTTATCGGATGCGCGCCCAATCAGAATGCGGTAGAAACGCGACCGTTCTATCAAAAAGAGCTCGCAACCGATACGCATGGCAAAAAGACGCTGTTCGATCGGATAGTTGAGACCGATCCGGGCGGTCTGAATGTAACAATGGCCGATGACTACGAGGAGCATGCGCCGGCGACTATCGCCGTGCTGCCATTTACCGATAAAGGTTCCGCGCAGTACGTCGTGAACAAAATTCCGCTCTCCTTCCGCAACAAGAAAGAACGCGACGAATGGGCATGGACAGACGCCCAGCGTCTACGCAGGGCGTTCGTGGCCTACTTTTCTGAGCGCGAGTTCAACGTCGTTAATCCGATTGCGGTCGATGCGGTGCTGCAAACCAATGGCATCAACAATGACGAGGAACTCAAACAGGTCAGCGTCCTGAAGCTCGGCAAATGGTTGCATTGCGATGCCGTGATGTATGGCACAGTCGAGAGCTACGACGCCTACTACTTCGGCCTGGTTTCCGGTTATGTGGTTGGAGTGAATTCGCGGATGGTCTCGACCCACGACGGCGAAACCTTGATGCGAAGTGAAGGCAGCCGTTGGTCGATGAATGTCATGCCGGCGCTTGACATGGAAGATATCCTGATCAATTCGGCCGAAAACCTCTTGCAACTGCGCGACGTCGAGTTGGCGCGAGCGGAAGAAGAAGTCGCGCGTGAACTCGTAATCCGAATTCCACCTTCCGAG
>DATGKG010000365.1:0-2474 GCA_035294805.1 Binataceae bacterium (SeqCode)
TCAGCATGCTCACGCCGAGCGCGATGAGCACCGCCATCGCGGCGGTATCGGGCGTAACCGCCATGTACCCGATGCCGCCGGTGAGCGTTCCGAGCGAGATGCCGGCGTGAAACTTCCATAGCGCCGCGCCGGCTCCCACCGCTCCGCCGATGAGCCCGATGAGTCCCGCCTCGGCCAGCAGCAGCGCGGCGACGTGAATGCGATCGAAGCCCAGCGCACGCATCACCGCGACCTCGGCGACGCGATCGCGCACCATCATCGCCATCGAGTTGGCGGCGATCAGCAACACCGTTATCAGCACCACGAGGCAAAGGCTGTACATGATGGTCTTGATGTCGCCGATGCCCGTGACGACGCTCGCGAGCGCATCGGATTCGGGCGTGGTCTCCGTTTCGGCATCGGAGTTGTGAAAGTTCTCGTCGATTTGGGCGGTCACTTGATCCATGTTCTTCGGGTCGTCAACCTTCACCGAGAGGAAGCTGGCGCGGTCAGTCGTGTCAGCTCCGAATGCGTCCTTGACTGCATTATCGAACATCCTGCGATCGAACATCAGGGTGCGCGCGGTGAGCAGGCCCGGCAACTCAAGCATCGGGATCAGGGTGAGCTTCAGCTTGTCGTTGGACGGATCGCGAAGCGTGATCTGCTCGCCCGGTTTCCATCCCTGCTCCTTCATCAGGACCGAACCCACCGCGCAGAAACGGCGGTCCGAATTCATCATCTTGACCTGCTCCGGCGATGGATGAAAATCGGCGTCGCCGGTGATGTTATAGATGTCCTGCGTGACGCCGAAGGTGGTGATGAAGGTGCGCGGGTCGCGATAGATGGTGGTGAACTGGATCTCGGGCGCGCATGCGACCACATGCGGCATCTTGCGGATATCGTTGCAGTACTTGGCCGGCAGCCGATACGAATTGTGAGCGATGGTGATGAGTCGCAGTCCCTTGGCCGCCTCCTCCGCGATGCGATCCATTGAAACCGGCACCGCGACCAGCACGGTATAGAGGAAGACCGCAACCGCAAACGTCAGCGCGGTGAGAATCGTGCGCCGAACCTGGCGGCGCATGTTGCGCAACGCGAGCAGGAGCAGTTCGCGTAACATCACGCTTCTCGCAGCGAATCGATTACGCCGATGCGCGCGGCGCGCCACGCCGGCGCGAGTCCGCCGATGATGCCGATTGCCGCCGATACGATGAGGCCGGCGCTGATTGCCGCAGGTGTCGGGCGGTACGAAAAGAACGTCGAGCCGACGCTGAGCAGCCGGCTATTGAGTCCCGTGATCCATGCGACGAGGAACGCGAGCGCGACGCCCGCGATTCCTCCGCCCAATCCGAGCAGCGCGCTCTCGATCACGAAGCTGGCGAGAATATTTCCGCGCGAAAATCCCAGCACCCGCAGCACGCCGATTTCGCGCTCGCGCCGCGCCACCGCGGTATACATCGTGTTCATACCGCCAAAGGTCGCGCCGATGCCGAGCGCGAGCGCCACGATCAGGCCGAGCGATCGCAACTGATCGATCACCTTGGTCTGCGACTCGTAATAATCGTGCTCGGTAAACGCCTCGAGCTTCAGCCGGCCATCGCTTTTCACCGCCTGCGCGAATGCCGCCGATGTCCCCGGCTTCAAGACCACATGCAACGAATTGGTGTCCTGCTGAGTTTGGCGCGCGTCGGTCAGCAGGTCATTGTAATCGGTCCAAATCTCCGATTCGCGCGCGCTGTCATCATCGGTGAACACCCCGACGATAGTCCAGTTGCGCCGCCCGAAGTGAAATTGCGAACCAACCGTCAGGTACGGCTGCTGCGCCTGAATCTTCTGCCCGATCACCCATTCGCCCTGGCCTCGAACCGGCCAATGCCCGCTGACCAGACGCATGCTGCGATGAACGCGATAAGCAATCGGCGTCGCGCCGCGCATGGTCACGAATACTCGCACGTGCTTGTCGCGGCTGATGTTTACGCCGGCGAAAATTTCGGGCGACAGTAGCGGCTGCCCGCTTTCATCCAGTGCGATTTCGGGGCGCACCCGGACAATCTCGATCGAGTCGTGCGGAATGAAACTGCCGCCTTCGCCGGGCGCACCGTTGCTGAGCAGCACCCAATTGCGCTCGGCGCTCGCGTTCAGCATCGTGCTGCGCAAGCCGCCGATGAAGCCGAACAGGATGACGAAGATCATCGCGACCATGCCGAGCCCGAGGACGGTCATCATCGACGTGGCGCGCCGCTCGATGAGACTGCGCAAGTTGTATCGAATCGGGACCATCGCGTGTCACGTAGTCTCGAGGCATTCGGCGATCGTCACGCCGATAGCCTCCTCGAATTCGCGCCTCACCGCTTCGGGTTGGCCGACCTGATAACTGTACGCGCCGAAGAGGCGGAAACGGTCGCGATGAAACTTGATGAACTGATCGCGCGATAGTCCTTCCTCGAGTAGCTTGCGATCCGCGATCGGCAGACGGATGTGCACGTTGGTCTCGC
>DATGKG010000366.1:0-2428 GCA_035294805.1 Binataceae bacterium (SeqCode)
ACCCGGCCGTAGAGAAAGCCCCCCGCGACGACGCCCAGCAATCCCACCATGTGCAGGAGTGCGACACCGCGCCCGCGCGAGGAATCGGGAAACTCTTCGCTAATCATGATGATCGCGACGCCGAATTCGGCCGAGAGAAAAATCTGCGCGCAGGACTGAAACGCGGTGAAGCTCCACAGGCCGCGGGAAATCGCGGTCAGGAAAGTGAACCCCGCGTAAAACAGCACTGTCATCGACATGATCGGCTTGCGCCCGATTCGGTCCGACAGCATCACGATGAAAAACGCGATCATGCCGCCCAGGCGCACGAACGACGCCATCGTGCCGACCGCGCGATCGTCGAGATGAAAACTTTTCGCGATGTCCGGCGTACATAGATGGAAGATGGTGACGTCGTAACCCTCGAAGATGGTGACCGACATCAGCAGCGCAAGGAGCGTCCACAGGTAGCCGTCCGAGATTCCCAGCATCGCGGAAAACGCCCCGGCCGGACGCGAATCGGCGGGCGATGCAGAGGCATATTGTGGATTGTTTTGGGTCATCACGATTAGGAAAATGTCTACGCGACCAACGCTTCCAAATCGACGAGTCAAGGGCAAGCGAATTTGCCCGGTCCCGACGTGATAAGAGTACGACCTGGTTCGATGCGCGATTCACGAAATCGCATCTTCGCGGTGCTGCTATGCGCGGGGTTCCTGCTGCTGGCCGCTGAGCATAGCGTCCACGCTCTTGAGTTTCCTCCCTCGGATTTCGACATTTTGAGCGCCGATAACGGGGAGCTCATCGGACATGCGCACTACACTCTCGAGCAAACTCCCGGCGCGATGACCCTTCGCGGCGAAAGTCACTACCTCAATGGCGAATACGACATTGAGGAGAACACGCTCGCGGGCAGCGACGTCAATCCCCTGCCGCCGCTGCTCAGCTTTAAGCATGACTTCTTCGACCCCAGCGGAGCGCTGACGATCTCGGGACGCCTCGACACGCAGACCGGGCTGGGCACTTGCGGAAAAGCCGATGCGAGTGGGGCGCAGGATCTCACAACCGAGGGGTTCGACTTTCCCGCCGATACCTACGCCGGCTCCAGCGTTCTGCTACCGATCCAGAATTTCGTCGGGCGTGGAAACCGGGGCGAGGTGCTCAAGCTGCACGTGTTCAATTGCGCGCCGACACCCAAGCTGATCGCCGTCGACGTGAAGCCGCAAGCGCAGCCGCAAACCTGGGCGGATTATCCGGGTGAACTCGAAAGAACTGACATCCGAGCGAACTTCGGATTCTGGACGGTCCTTATCAAACCCTTCATTCCCAAGCTGGCGGCGTGGTTCGACCCATCGCAAAACATGCTGCTGGTGGGCGCGCAATTGGAGCGCTACTACAAAGGCCCGAAGATCATTCTGGTGCGCAAGCGCGAGGCGATTATCATCAAAGAGCCGCCGCCATCTTCGAAATGAGGCGCAATCAGTACCAGCGCTTCAACCCGGGCCATTGATCCGATAGCGGCGGATCGAGTCCTCGGCATACCTCGATGCGAAAGTGTTCTTCCGCCATCGAGTATGGATTGTCTACCAGCGGGCCATCCTCGATACTCGCGCATCCCATCTTGCGCAGTTCATCACGGCTGAACTGCAGAGCGATCAGTATTTCGCCGTCGTAGCCACGCGGGCCCCAGAGCCAGTAGTTCTGATGGCCGCTGATCGCATGAGGCAGGCCGAGCGGCGGTCCGAAGAAATCGATGGCGCCGGCCTCGCCATAGTTTTTGGTCAAAATGGCGGCATGGCGACGCGCATCGGGCGGCAGCACATCGTAAACGCGCGCGACGTCGGCCGTCATCTCGCGCCATCCGAATTCGTCGCCGAAATGCTCCGGCAGCGGACCCTCCTGTCCGGTCTGGCTGCGCGGATTGCTCAGGCCGATAAATCTTTCGTAGCGGAAAAGGTCCGCGGGCGAGAGAATCGGCAACGCCAACGGCGCGCTTAGCAACCCGCCCAAGATGACTACAGAGGGGATCGCGTACTTCATCCACGCCCAGGGTTTCTGATTGAAATATCCGCTCCAGAACGCGCCGCCCGCGCCAAACAGGAGCGGATAGATTGGTGCGAGGTAGTAGTCTTTCGCGCCGAGGATCATCATGAGCGCGTACAGCGCGAGGTATGCGAATCCGAACGCGCGCCATCGCACGTCTCGAGCGCCGCGCAGCAGAAACCATAACCCGGGAACCCAGATCAGCACGGCCGCGAAGCCGAGCATCATCACTTGTCGCGCCAGAAACTCGAGTGGCGAAACCGCGGCATCCTTGTGCAGACGCTGGACGTTAGCGAGCATCTGCAACGTCGGCCAGTCGCGATGGTATTGCCACATCAATGTGGGCATGAAGCATATCGTCGCGACGAGCATCGCGAGCGCCGCCCACCGACTGCGCAAAAGAACT
>DATGKG010000367.1:0-2948 GCA_035294805.1 Binataceae bacterium (SeqCode)
ACAAGCGGCGCACATACGCGATCAGCTCATTATAAATGGTCGCGCCACGCGGTAGGAAAAAAGGACTGCCGGGCGATATCGGATCGAAGAAGAACAGACCCATCTCGCGCCCGAGCTTGCGATGGTCCCGCTGCTTGGCCAGCTCGACCATCTTCAGATGCTCTTCGAGCGCTTCCTTGTTCGGGAACGAGGTGCCGTAGATGCGGCTCAGCATCGCGTTGTGCTCGTCGCCGCGCCAGTACGCGCCCGCCACGCTGGTCAGCTTGAATGCCTTGATGTAGCCGGTCGAAGGAACATGCGGCCCGCGGCATAGATCCATCCAGTCGCCCTGGCTGTAAATGGACACCGTATCGTCGGGAATGCCTTCGATGATCTCGACTTTGTACTTCTCGCCGAGCGCGCGAAATCTCTCGATCGCCTCGGGCTTCGGCAGCACCGTGCGATATACGCGCAGGTCGGCCTTCGCGAATTCCTTCATCTTGGCTTCGATCTTCGGCAGATCGTCGACGGTGAAGGGCGTCTTGGGCGCGAAGTCGTAAAAGAATCCGTCCTCGATGACGGGGCCGATAGTCACCTCGGTGCCCGGATACAGCGCCTGCACCGCCATCGCCATCAGATGGGCGGTCGAATGGCGCAGGACATCGATACCCTCCGCGCTGTCGGTCAGGACCGGCTCTATAGTCGCATCGGCCTCGAGCGGGATGCTGAGGTCGACCACTTTGCCATCGAGTTTTGCGGCGACGATATCGCGAATCTTGCGCGGCCCATTGAGCAGCACATCGCGGATGCGGGTGCCTCGTTCGACGGAGCGGCCGGCTCCATCCACAGTTACCGTGATCTGGGAACTCATCTAGCGGAGATGTATCGCATCGGCGGAATACAAAATGTAGCGGCTCAAGGCTGCCTCATCATACGCGAAATCCGCGCGTGACGCTCGTAAAGTGAGGGACAAGTCACAGACACGTTGTACCGGAAAATCGGGGCAAGGTGGTAGGCACGGGCGGGATTGAACCGCCGACCCCTTCCGTGTCAGGGAAGTGCTCTCCCGCTGAGCTACGTGCCTTTGGAGACGAATATTGAATGCGAGAAAACAAGCAGCTCAAGCGCTAACAAAATTCGGCAAGGGGGGCAACCGAACCGCGCCGCCGGATGCCACGATGCCTGTGTGGAGCGCATTTGATAAGCTTCGCGCCGTATATCGACTGATCAAATATCGAACGATGGATCGCGAGCGCATAATCCAGGTTTTCTTTTTCGGCTTTCTGGCCGTGATGGCCTACGAGCTGTACATGCTGCTCGCGCCGTTTCTGATGCCGATCGCATGGGCGATTCTGCTCGCCTTCATGGCGCATCCGGCGCAACTCGAATTGCGCAAATTTGTCAAAAGCCGCACCTGGACTGCCGTCATCATTACGATCGTGGTAGCGACCGGAGTCATCTGGCCGGCGATATGGCTCTCCGAGCGGCTCGCGGCCGAAGCGCAGACGCTCTACTCACAAGCTAATGACTTCGTGAAGAATGGCGGCGTCCAACAGCTCAATGACTGGATGCAACGCTCGCCCTACATTGCGCCGATATTGCATCGCTATGCTGGCCCGAAGGGACTCGACGCCAACAGTGCGCCGACGTTTTTCGTACAAGGCGCGCAGGGCACCAGCGAATTCCTGATCAAGAATCTCACTGGCGTCGCGAAGAACGTGGTCACCGCCGTTATCGATTTCAGCATTGTGCTGATGATCTTCTTCTACCTGCTGCGCGACGGCGAGGATTACTACAAGTACCTGCGCGAGCTGACGCCGCTGCATGAGGACGATAAGGCCGTCGTCTATGACACGTTGACCTCGACGCTCTCGGCGGTGATGCGCGGCTTACTGCTGACGGCGCTGATCCAGGGCGTCGCAATCGGCATCGGCCTGCTGGCGACTGGAGTGCCATACTGGGCGTTCCTTGCAGTGATCGCCGCGGCGTGCGGATTGTTGCCATTCGGCGGCACCGCCATCGTATGGGCGCCGGCGGTAATCTACCTCGGATACTTCAGCGGATGGACCATCGCGATCGTGCTGGCGGTGTGGTGCCTGATCTGGATCGCGGTGATCGACAACTTCATCAAGCCGCTCGCGATGCGCCATGGCACCGGACTGCCGACCATCGCGTTGTTCTTCGGCATCGCCGGTGGACTGGAGGCCTACGGGCCGATCGGCATTTTTGGCGGACCCGCGATCATCTCGGTATTCGCGTCGCTGCTGCGCGTCTATCGAAGAACCTACGCGACGACGCGCAAACCTCGCCGCGCGGCGGGCAAGGACTGATCGCATTCATAGTTCGACGTGGAAACGAAGGCCGGGAATGATCACGGGTCCGCGCGCGCGGTTGTAGCCGGGATTGTCCACATACTGAAGGTCGAGCGCGGCGGACACTCCGCGCTGCAGTGGTATCGGAAAGTTGTAGTAGCACTCCATGATCTTCTCGGCGCCGTAGGATAGCCCGCCATCGCCAAGGTCGAAGCCCAATCCGCCGAGGGCGAGATATCGTCGATGATTGCGTGAGAGCCCGTTTCCTACAAAGGCGACGCCGAGCTTATCCTGGGCGCGACCCCAAAACGTTCCGCGAAGGTCGGCGCCGAATGCCACCGTCTCATCGCATTCGGTGTAATTCCACGTCTCATGCTGACCTTCGTTCCAGCCGGCGCGTACGAAGGCGCGCGCATAGTCGGTCAGTTCCTGTTCGGCATTGATGCCGAATCCGTATTTCAGGCTCACCTGCTGCGGATGCGCGGTTATTTCCGGCTGCGGAGTTTTGCCGGCGAGAAATTGATCGATCGCCTCATGATAGTCGCCCATGTTGGCAAAGTTCGTGTAGGCCAGCATCCGGATGACGGTGCTGCGGTTCGCTCGAAACGGCGGGCGAAGCTCGAGTTCGTAATTCTCCGAATGAGCATCCTGCAGATT
>DATGKG010000368.1:0-5510 GCA_035294805.1 Binataceae bacterium (SeqCode)
GCCAGTTGCCCGGAGGACTTTTGGCGGCGGCGACCCGAAGCTCGGCGAGCAAGTCGTTGATGGTGCGGCTTCTGACGGTCAGGCCGGTCGAGGCGGCCGCCGCTTCCATAAAATGAAGATGCGAATCGATGAAGCCGGGAATAACGGTCCGGCCTGCCATCTTGAGCAGATGGGTGCGCGGGCCGACCATCGACTTGAGTTCGGTGAACTTGCCGTGAGCGAGGATCGAGCCATCGAAAATCGCGACCGAGTCGCTTTCCGGATGCCCGAAGACTACGCCTTCGTGAAGGACGAGATCGGCTTTGTCAATCGCCATCTACGTTCCGAATTTTGTCAACCCGCCCATCCATCGACCGCCACTCATGAACCAACGAGTCCGTATCAAATCGCAATCAGTCTGAAGAGGGAAGCGGTTTGGCCTCCTTGATCTTCATCTGACCGTCGCAGCATTCGAGTTCGCCGGTGCCGGCTTTGTTGCATAGTACCTCGGTGCCGCACTTCTCGCATTGGTAGCGTTTTCCCAACTGGTTAGCCATTGCTCCTCCGATAAAATCGATCAGGACTGCAGGTCCAGAAATTAATCACTCATTGTAAATCAGTTTGGCAAATCATTTGTCGAACGGAAGCTCCATCACAACCGCCTTGACGTCGCCCTTCGCATCGCGCGCAAGAAGCGCGGTTCCCGGCGTCCACGCGCTATGATGCAGGATCGCCAGACCGATCGCACCGAGGCGCGGCGACATCACCGCACTCGATACTCGCCCGACCTCCTTGCCGTCAAGAATAAGTTCGGTGCCCGCCGGGACGGGGGCATCGAAACGCAGCCCGAACATCTTCTTTTTCAGCCCGCCGCGCGAGGTCGCGCGTTCGATGGTCTCCTGGCCGAGGTAGCATCCCTTGCTGAATGAGATTGATCGCTGCAGACGCGCTTCCAGTGCGATGGTTTTCTCGCCCGTATCCACGCCCGCCTGCGCGATGCCGTGTTCGACACGAATAATGTCAAGCGCTGCCGTGCTCACGGGCAGCGCACCTCCGCGCGCGAGCTTATTCGCGACTTCCTCAAGCACGACGCGAGCGCCGAGCAACGAGAATCCGTCGGCGCCAAACCTCGCAATCCGTCCGAGGACAGTGTTGCCGGACTTCGAGCATCGCCACGGCTTCAGCGCATCCGCGCCGGTTACCCCGACAGCCGAGAGCATATCGGCGGCGCGAGGCCCTTCGACATGCAGGACGCCCTGCGCATCGAGCTCCTCCATCTCGACATCGTCGGCGACCAGCAGCTTTTCCAAATGCTCTTTCTCGCGCGGCCACGCTGACGCATCAGTTTCGAGCGTCAGCGCATCGGCTTCCACCCATATGAACAAATCACCGATGAGGTGGGCGTGCTCGGTGAGAAAGAGCGCGGGGACGACATCGCCAGCCTTCGCGCCCTTCACATCCGCGCTGCACATACCATGGAAAAAGGCGATGCGATCATCGCCCGTCACGCGGACAATCATCCGATCGCCGAGCAGACGAAATCCCGCACCCTGTCGCAATGCCGCATACTCGGCGGTGGGTGATAGCGGAGCGATCTCGGCTTGGTCAAAACTCATGTTAAGCTTTCAAATTGACGGACGCTTATGCGCTTCGTCGCACCGAAGGAAGTTTAACTCCGATGACGGGGATGCGCCACACTACTTCGGTTCATGAAGATCCGGCACGAGATTCTTAATTAGCTCAATCGACGTTTTAAGTATCGAGTTAATCATTCTCCATCGCACAATAGCACGTCGTATTAAATTCCTCGGGGCGTGCCACGAATATATCTGGCTTTGAAGCGTCAAAGCGCTATGGCATCTCTTCGGGTCGTGCCGGGCCTCAAACGCCCGCAAGGGAGCGCAGCTGGCACCCTCACCGCAATCCGGCGAAGAGGCTGGCGCGAGCGATTTCTCGATCGATTGGGTGAGCCGGTCCATCTCAGCCTCGCGTCGGGCTTCGTCGCACTGCTCGGATCTTATCGAATGCAGATCGCTTTCGATGTCGTGCGCCGTCGTCATTATGCGTACTGCACCTTAGCGGCCGCCGACTTGGCGAAGGCGCGCGGTCTCGACGCGATAACGATCGTGGAATTCGGGGTTGCCGGCGGTGACGGATTGCTCAATTTGTGTGATATCGCGCGCAATGTCTCCTCCATCACCGGGGTTCGAATCGAGGTGCTGGGCTTTGATGGCGGATGCGGGATGCCGCCGCCGCGCGACTATCGCGACCATCCCGATCTTTATCAGGCCGGCGATTTTCCGATGAACGTCGAGGCGCTGCGCCACGCGCTGCCATCGAACGGAAGACTCGTGCTGGGCGAGCTGCGCGATACGGTGCCGCGCTTCGTGCGACAACTTAGCACGCGCTCGCCGGTGGGATTCGCCGCTATCGATGTTGACTATTATTTCTCCGCGTCGGAAGCTCTAACCTTGTTCAAGGATCACGAACCGCAGAAATATTTGCCCACCACACTGCTCTATCTCGACGACATCATCGATGTAAGCAACTCCCGCTTCACCGGAGAGCTGCTGGCGGTCGAGGAGTTCAACCAGGCACATGCAATGCGTAAGATCGATCACCATCGATTTTTGCGCAGCGAGCGCATCTTCAAGAACGCACGATGGATCGATCAGATTTACGTGCTTCACGTGCTGGATCATCCAGTGATGCAGCAGGCGAAAATCTCGCGACCGGCCAAAGTATATAGCGATGCTGTGGCCCGGTAGCGGTCTCGGTGCGCGGCGGCGAGTGCGACATCTACGGCTTCATTGAAGCAATAGAGCATTCGTAAACAATAGTTTTTAAGTTGAAGCGTTTTGGCGTATGATGACGCAAGATGAAGGTCATCATGCGGCGCCACACCCGCTATAGGACCGCGATGGCGTTAGTCCTCGCCCTCGCGATGCCTCTGCTCGGCTCGCGCTTCGCAAATGCCGATGACTTCCACCTCGACGCGCAACATTTGAGCGATTCGGCGTTCGCCATCCTCAATTCTCTCACCAGCGATAGCAGCAAGGCCGGCGCCGGCGATGTGACCGGTGCGATGGCAAGTTTCGCCGGCGACGCGCAGACGCTCTCAAGCGCGCTCACCAATGGCGACCGCGAGGGAACTGGCGCTGCTATCACGGCGCTGATTGCAGATCGGCGCGCGGTCGACGAGGCACTGCTCAAAAGTCCCGGTGCGATCGATTCATCGAAGTGGGCGGGCCTCAAAGCTGAACTGGCCTCGATTCAGGCCCGGATTCCGGCCGATGCTTCGATTGCGAAAGCGACGCCGCCGGAACGTCCCTCCGATGTGGTACGGCCTCCGGCAAGCGAGGATGCCGCCACCGTGCCCGACGGCTCGCCTCCTCGGGTCGAGATTACCAGCCGAGTCAGCGACGACAGCGGACTCCATGTTAAAGGATTCCTGCAAGGGACCGACCTCAAATCCGCCGGCATCTATGATGGCGATGCCATGCTCCAGAAAATCGACCTCGCTCCAACTTCGGGCGCGCAGCGCGTGCTGCTCGACTTCACGCTGGAACAGGTCTCGCCGAGTGAAACTATTCGGGTCGCCGACTTGAGCGGACGGATCGCGGAAATCCATCTCGCGACCAACGCGACGCCGGTGGTCGAGTCGGGTGGACACGAGAAGATGATCGAGCTTGGCGGAGGCGCGGGCGTGAGCGATGCTCCACCGATAGAACTCACCTCGCGCAGTCCCGAGAACACTGCCGAGATTCCGATCAAGTCGCCTTCGCGCAGACATATGCACGATGGCGACGCGCGGGCACCTCTGACCGGCGTGCAAATCAACATTCTCGGCGTGCAGCAATCGATCGCGGAGCCGAACAACTATCAGGTCACCGGTCAGATCGCCGGCAGCAACGTGAAGCGCGCAGGAATCTATATCGACGGACGTCTGGTTAAGCCGATTCCGGTATCACCCGGCGCCGACACTTCATTCAACGTATCATTCACGATGTTCGGCAACGCGGTTAGCATCCGCGCATATGGCGACGACGACAACTTCGTCGAGTCATCGATCGATCTGACCACTGCCAATGGCGCGGTGTACGGATCGAATCCTCCGGTATACGCCTATCCAGTGAATCCCTACGCGCGCAATCCGTATGGATACCCGGCCAATCCTTACGCAGCAGCGAACCCATGCCCGCCGGGGTATGGCGCCTATCCCAGCGGATGTCAGCCGTTACCGGCCTCGCACCGTCCGTGGTGGTCGAAGATTTTCTGACAAGGCTGATCCGCTCTTGTTGTCATTCCGAAGCAAGCGCAGCGCTGCTGAAGGATCTCGGACGCGCAAGGCGATCGCCTCCGGCTCGCTCCAGGATGACATGGAAGGAGTAGCGCTCAACGAACTCGCGCAGTTGCCCCGTTCGGCGGGCGCAGCTAACATGCGATGTTCGCCTCAACAAACATCGCGCGTAATGCTTAAATTGAACACCGTATGCTGATCCAAGCGACCCAACTGCGCCCCGGAATGGTGCTTGAGTACAACAACGATCTCTGGCGCGTCATGACCATCACCCACATCACGCCCGGCAACTGGCGCGGGATGGTCCAGACCAAGCTGCGCAACATCAAAACCGGATCGCAGACCGAAAACCGCTTCCGCTCGGAAGATCGCGTCGAGCGCGTCATCCTAAGCCAGGTGATGATGCAGTTCCTCTATCAGGACGGCGACGATTATCACTTCATGAATACCGAGAATTACGAGCAGATCACCATCCCGCGCGATTTGATCGAGGATGTGGTCGGCTTTCTCACGCCCAACATGGAAGTGCAGGTCGAGTTTTACGAGACCACGCCGCTCAATGTGACGCCGCCCAAGAATGTCGACCTCAAGGTCGAACGCACTGATCCGGGCATGAAGAACGCGGCAGTTACCAACACCCTCAAACCGGCCACGATGGAGACCGGGCTGGTCGTGCAGGTCCCGCACTTCGTAAATGAAGGCGACGTCATCACGATCAACACCGAGACCCACGAATACGCCGGACGCGGTAAGAAGTAGCCAGCCGTGCGCCAGCCGCGCGAAAAAGGCGCGGCGCCCCGGCGCGCGCGTCCGCAGGAATTCCTGACACATCGCGAGCGTAAGCCTCCGGCGCGTGAAAACGTCCCTCGCGCGACGCAGGCGCCGCTGCACGCCGGACCCGGCGTGTACATCGTGCAGATGCAGCCGGGATTCGAGTCCATCACATGGAGCGAGATCGTCGCGCGCATTCCGCGCGCGAAAAAGCTTGGGACCCGCACCGTCCCCGAGCGCGCCGGTATGCTGATCTTCGAGGCGCCGCGGCCCGAGCCGCTCGGCGCTTTACGGTGCGCGGAGGATCTCTTCGCGATCGTCGCGTATCGGCGCGGGCTGGATAACGATGACACCTCGCTGGACAAAGTCCGCGCGATGATTCGCGGATGCACTCATCTTGATGATGCGCTGAATGCGCGCGTCGCGATCGTCAAAGGCGCGCGCGCAGGCAAGAAGCTGC
>DATGKG010000369.1:0-5853 GCA_035294805.1 Binataceae bacterium (SeqCode)
TCATCGATTTGCAGGTTAACGGCTCGCACGGCATCGACGTTATGGCGGCCTCGGCGGATGGCATCCTCGAAATTTCGCGCAACCTCGCGCGCGAAGGTACCACCGCATGGCTGCCGACCGCGGTCACCGCGCCAATCGATCGTCTCGAAAAAGTTCATCGCGCGATCGGCGAGGCGATAGCTCGCCAGCAGCATGATGATCGCGCGGGTGCGCGAATTCTCGGAATGCATCTTGAGGGGCCATTCATCTCGCCCTTGCGGTTAGGCGCGCATCCGAAGCTCAACCTCGAACCGCGCGGCGAACCGTTCGAGCGCGTGATGGCGCTGGAGCACCTGAAGCTCGTGACTCTCGCACCGGAATTGCCGGGCGCTCTCGAGGCGATACACCGATTAACCTCGCGCGGGGTGTTGGTGTCGATCGGACATACGAATGCGACATTCGAGCAAGCGTCGGCGGGCATCGCGGCAGGCGCGCGTATGTTCACGCATCTTTTCAATGCGATGCGTCCGCTGAACCATCGCGATCCGGGCGTCATCGCGGCGGCTCTGACGAATGATGTTGCGATGCCGGCGGTCATTCCCGATGGCGTGCACGTCGCGCCCGAAATTCTGCGCCTCGTCTATATGGCGCGAACCGCGCGGCGGATGATCCTCACGACCGATAAAGTCTCGCTCGCCGCGACGGGTCCGGATGCTTCGATGACGGTAGGGCGCGAGTCTGCGTGCATCGTCGACGGCGTCGCGCGGCTTCCCGATGGCACTCTGGCCGGTGCGATCATATCGATGCTCGAGGGCGCGCGTGTGATGCACAAAATTGGCGCGGGCGTCGGCGAACTCGCAATGATGGCAGCGGCGAATCCAGCATCGATGCTCGCGCAAACGCGCCGCGGCATGCTTCAGCGCGGGGCCGTATCGGATATTATCGTGCTTGGCGACGCGCTCGAGTTGAAGGCGGTGTTCCTCGCGGGCTGCGAACTGAACTGATCGCATCGCAACTACACACGGAGCCTCACGATGGCGCTCAACAAGGAACTCGTCGGCAAGCAATATCCATCGACCACCTCGGAGGCGACCCTCGAGGCGATGCAGAACTACGCGCGCGCCTACAACGACGACAATCCCGCGTTCTTCGACGCCTCGCGCGCGGGCGGTATCGTCGCGCCGCCGATGTACGCGGTCGTGATGGCATGGCCGGCGATCCTTGGAGTGGTCGGCGATCCTGATTTGAAGGTCGATGTCGTGCGCCTGCTGCACGGCGAGCAGGACATGGAATTCATGCGGCCGATTCGCGCCGGCGACAGCATCACCGCCACCGCGAAAGTCGCATCGATCGAAACCAAAGCGAGCGGCGAGACCCTCGTAATCGAAATCAACGCGACGAATCAGGCGGGCGAGAAAGTGAATCTCACGCTGTTCAATGCTTTCATTCGTGGCGGCGGCCGCGGCGGCGCCGATGCTAAGATCGTGGAGCCGCAGCGCGGCGAGCCGCTGGTGACGGTCGCGCAGCAGGTCGATAAGGATCAAACCTATCGCTACAAGGAAGCCTCGGGCGACTTCAATCCTATTCATGTTGACGAGAATTTCGCCAAAATGGCGGGACTTCCCGGAATCATCGTGCACGGACTCTGCACGATGGCTTTCACTTCAAAAGTGATGATCGACAAAGTGTGCGGCGGCGATCCGACGAAGTTGAAGCGCTTGCGCGTGCGCTTTTCGCGACCGGTCCTGCCCGGACAAATCATCACCACCAAGGTGTGGCTCGACGGCGAGCGCGACGGCCGCAAGATTTACGCCTTCGAGACCTACAATCCGGAAGGCCGTGCCGTCATCCGCGGCGGCCTCGCCGAAATCGCCACCTGAAGTTGATTGGCTGACAAGATTCGCATCGGCCTTTCGCTCTCGCTCACTGGCGCGTACGCGATGATGGGGCGGCAGGCCGACGCGGCGTTGCAGCTTTTCGCGCTAATCACAAATTCCTCGGGCGGAATTCGCGTGCGCGGTGCGCCGCGCGAGATCGAGCTTCTATGCCTCGATGATGCGAGCAACGCGGAACGGTGCGCCGACATCTACCGCTCCCTATGCGGCGACAATCGCGTCGACCTCCTGCTCGGGCCGTACTCGAGCGAATTGGTACGCGTTGCCGCGCCGATTGCCGAGGAGGCGGAAATGCTCCTGGTCAATCACGGCGGCGCCGACGACGACATCTACTCGCATCGCAATAGGCTGCTGGTTGGCGTGCTTAGTCCGGCCGGCGACTACTTCAATGGCTTCGTGCATCTGATCGCGGGACTGAAGTTATGGCGCAAGCGCATCGCGATCGTGCACTCACCCAGCGGTTTCGGGACGGCAATAGCGGGCGGCATCGAGCGCGAATCCAACGAACGCTACGCGCGGCGCAAAGGAGTTAGGGTCCGGGTGAAGTACGCGGGCCGTTTCGATCCTGAGTCGACGCCGGCGAAGTTATTTCCCGCGTTGCGCCGTAACCGCGTCAACGCACTCGTCAGCGCAGGCAGCTACGAGCACGACGTCGCGGCGATGCGTGCGATCGTTCAATCGTCATTGAACATTCCGGTGCTCGGATGTGTCGCCGCGGGCGTGCAGAAATTTCGCACCGATCTGGGCGACGACGCCGAAGGTCTGGTCGGTCCGAGTCAGTGGGAAGAGCAAGTGCAATTTCGCCCCGAACTCGGACCGTCGCCGCGTGAGTTCATTCGCGCGATGCGCGCGCACGCCCCGAACGTTACCTGCGACTATCCGGCGGCGCAGGCATTCGCGGCCGCGCTCTTGACGAAAGCGGCAATCGAAAACGCGCAGACTCTGGACCCGATGAAAATCCGCGAAGCGTTTTCCGACATACGCACCAGCACGTTTTTTGGCGACTTCGCAATCGATCGCGTGACCGGGCGCCAGATCGGTCATCGCGTACTGCTGGTCCAGTGGCACGGCGGCCAGAAGGTGGTGATCGACCCCGAAGCGCACGTCGAAACCGGGACGCTGGAGTTTCCGACCGGATGGCAACTCATTTTGAGCTCGTTTCAGAAATTGAAGCTGACGCGCCGCCGCGACGATGACGATGGCGAACCACCCGAAGACGATCTCGACAAGTAGGCTGCGCTTACATCTCAACCGGATACCGCGACTTCAGTAACTGCGCGAATCGTCCGGCGCGGTGATGCCGGCCTTTTGCGCCGATTCGATGACGGCGGCGCGGAAGATGCCGTGGGCCATCGTCGAGTCCGATTCGCGCGCGCGGCGATCGTAGATTCGCACCCGCGCTTCGTGCGCCGATTTGTTGTCCGGCTCGGCCGAGACGGCCCAGTCGATCAGATGACACGCGAGCGGGAGGTCGCCTGAATCGAGTTTTTGCATCGCACGCACAACGACATTGGCGACGCCGCCTGCGAGGTCCGCGATCTCGCGCGCCTGTTCCGCTTCGGAGGCGGGCTTCAGATGCGAGGGCGTGCCGTCGTGCCATCCGCCCTCCAACCGCCAGATGTTGCGCACGATGAACTCCGGCTCGTCGTAAATCGGTTGCAAATATGGCTTGTCGGCGAACTTCTCGGGCGCCTTGACGTTATGAATGACCGCATCGAGTGACGCGCCATCGTTCATCATCGCGAGGGTTTGCTGATAAATGCTCTCGAGGTACTCGGCCGTGTCGTTCAGAACCTGGCGCACCTTCATCGCGCCAAAAACGGGATAGCCGTGACCGGGCACGAGGACGTTGGCCCCGAGCTTCGCCATCGCGCGCAGCGCCTCGGCCCATTCGCGCGCATACCGTTGCGCCTTCTGCGGATTTCCCGCATTGGGCGCGGCCCAGATGATCAGGTCGCCGGTGAAAAGAACTTTCTGCGCCGCGAAGTACACCCAGCAATGATCGTCGGTCTCGCCGCGCGCATGATGGCATTCGAATTTATGCTCGCCCGCCGCGACGTTGAGCTGATGATCGAAGTAGGTGTCGGGATACACATACTCCGTCGGCCAAACCGATGGCCGATTGAATTGCCGCGTGTTGGCGACGCTGTTGTAACCGGCGGTGCGCTTGTATCGGTCGAAACGCGCTGCCACCGCGCGATGCCCCACCACGCGAGGCCGCGCGACGTGATTTTTTCCCGCTTCCTCGACCATCGCGGGCATTCCGCAGGCGTGATCGACGTGGCCATGGGTATAGATCGCGGTGTTGATGCGATCGTGCGAGTAGCGGCGAATAATTTCGAGCGTGTTGCGCTGGTTGAAATACGCGCCGGTATCGACGAGGACCAGGCCTTCGGCGGTTTTGATCGCGCTGACGTTCGCAAACCATCGGCAGAACATCACGCCGTCGGCGACTTCCTCCGATTCGCCGGTGAAGGCGAGCGGATGATGCTCGCGGATCGGAAGTTCGCCGGCGAAAAGTTTATCCGCGGTCTCGCGAATTGAACCCATCGTGATGCCTCGCGTTGTGATTGCTCTCGCAACCGCTAGCCCGCGCCGCTCTTGGGTTGCAAGGCTAATCGATCGGATGCAGATGACGGACGTGGCGAATCTTCGGATGCTCGACCCAATGATACATATCGTGCTGGTCGATCAGCTTGCCCGCGATGCGGGCCGCACGCGCACCGAGCATGTCGATTGAGTAGATGTCGCCGGCATATAGCGCTTCGTCGGGCGGCGCATTAAGCGCGTCGAGCGCGAGCTGGAAGATTTTCGGGTTCGGTTTTTCGACGCCGACCACCTGTGAGTCGATGATCACATCGAAAAATTTTGCGAGGCCGAGGCGCTTCGCATCGCCGGCCACGCGCCCATCGGCATTGGAAACGATCGCGAGCTTGAAGCCCGCCGACTTGAGCCGTTCGAGCGCGTCATGCGTACCGTCGCGTACGATGCGCCACATGCATGCCTCCGAATGCATCTCGCGGAAGCGTGTGGAGATGTCGGCAAATTCATCTTGCGGGATTCCTGCCGTCGTCATCCAGGCGCGAAAGAAATCCTCGTATGCCGCATTCGGGTCGCGGCTCTTCTGCGACATCAGATGATGATCGATCGCGGCGCGGCCCGCATATTCGGCGTGCTCCAGCTTGAGCGCGTCGAGCTTACGATGCGGACGCGAGAACTCCGCCGCAAGGACCTCGAAATCGAGAAACGCGAGGGTGCCGCCGAAGTCGAACAGCAGCGCGCTGACCTCGCCGCGCGCCGAAGAGTTTTCCGGTTTCATCGACTTTCAGATTAATCGAGTTCGAACGTCCTCACCACTCGCGTTGGGCCGCGTAATCTGATGATCACAATTTCGCCGTTGCGAGCGTGCTTGAGAAAAAGATATGATTTTTCTGGATTATTTATCTCGCCAACAAGGACATCATGTTCAGCGGAATCATTGAGGACCTCGGAACCGTTGCCGACGTCAAGCACAGCGCGGAAGGCGCGGTGCTGTCGCTGCGCACCGATTTGCCGATTGCGAAAATCAAGATCGGCGATTCGATAGCCGTGAGCGGCGCGTGCCTGACCGTGATCGCGAAGGGGCGCGGGACGCTCAAGATGGACGTGTCGGCGGAGACGTTGCGCCGCACCAGTCTCGGCGATTTGAAGGTCGGCGATCACGTCAATCTCGAGCGATGCATCACGCTCAACACGCTGCTCAACGGGCATATCGTCGCCGGCCATGTCGATAGCGTGGGCCGTGTGATTTCCATCAAACCGGAAGGCGATTCGAAGCTCTACACATTCGAGGTCGCGGCCAACGAGGCGCGTTATCTGGTCGAGAAAGGCTCGGTCGCGATCGACGGTATCTCGCTGACGGTATTTTCCATTCGCGGACGCCGATTCAGTTGCGCGCTGATTCCCCATACGCTGAAAGTTACGACCATGGGACTGCGAA
>DATGKG010000370.1:0-7674 GCA_035294805.1 Binataceae bacterium (SeqCode)
ATCGGCATGAACGAAACACTCCTACGCAGGGTTCTTCTTGCGAATCAAAACCGGACGCTCGTATTCGAGGACCTTCTCGCCCACCTGGTTGAATCCGGTGGTGCGAAATTTCACCACGCCGCGATCGGGCCGCGAGGTATCGCGCTTGGATAATACCTGGGACTGCGAGGTGAGCGTGTCACCGGGATACACGATGGCGAGGAACTTCATCTGCTCGTATCCGAGATGCGCAATCGCCCGCTCACTGAGGTCCTCGACCGAGAGGCCGAACACGACGTTCATCACCAGCATGTGATTGACGACGACATCGCGAAAGCCCATCGATTTGGCGTACTCACGGTTGAAGTAGATCGGGTTGAAGTTCATCGTGACGCTGGAGAAGAGGCTGTTGTCGCCCTCGTTAATGGTGCGTCCCCAATGATGATGGAAAATGTGGCCGACCTCGAAATCTTCGAAGTAGTGGCCATGCTCGATCTTGCGCACCGCCATAGAAGTATTCGACTTAAAGTGACACTTTAATTTATTTGGACGGGTGCCAAACCCGTTCGGAAGGCCCGACGATATCACATCTTCGCGCCGATGACCGATGCCGTTTTAATGGAATTGCGCCCGCCCCGTCAACGGGAGCAGCGATGAAGGTGTGCCGTGACGATCACCGCTCTATGGGTTCAATGTGGGAGAGGTCGATGATCGAGGACGCTGTAGTTGTGGCGCGAAGTTTCTCGGTGAGTTGCGGTCGCGCGCTTCGATGACGACCGGCCGTGACGCTCCCCTTCGATGCGACCGCGGCGTCCAACGCAGCGCCACCCGCGTCGGTACACCCGTCTGCGATTGTTTCCCGGATGATTACCTATCAGACCCGTCGCGGAGTATAAGTCGCTGTCGTGCCGAGCGTTGCGACCTACTTAGATGATCAGACCGATATGACGGCGCGCGCCGCGTGGCCATTGCGACTGCGCGACGCGGCAATGCTGGTCGTCTCAACGACCCTTCTCTGCAGCGCAGCCCTATACAACCGCTTTCCTCTCGTATGGCCGGATACCGGGAGCTATCTGTCGATCGAGGGTATCCCTTTTCGCAGCGTTCTATACAGCGCGTTCGTATATCCGGCGCATTGGACAGGCACACTGTGGCCGGTAGTGATCGCGCAGTCGGCGTTGATGAGCTATTTGCTACGGCTCGTGCTGCGGAAGGTGTTCGGCATTGTCTCCCGCACCGGATTCCTGGTCGTGGTTGCCTCACTATGCGCGCTTAGCAGCCTCCCCTGGTATACCGGCTTCGTGATGGCCGACATCTTTGGCCCGATGTTGGTGATGGGCCTTTTCCTGATGGTGTTTTGCGCGGACCGGCTGACTCGATTGGAGAACTGGTTCGTGCTTGTCGTGACCTTCCTCTCCGCGATCGTGCATTTGTCCCACATCCCAATCGCGATCGGACTCCTGACGGCTGGGGTGATCGCGCGCATCGTCGCGCGCAGACGGATGCCTGATCTGGTGCCGCATCTGATGCTGCCATCGATCGTGATCGGTGCAGGCTTCGCCGCCGTTGTGTTCGCAAACTACCTGACCCTCGGGGTCGCAAGCTTTTCGCCGGGCGGATATGCGTTCCAGCTAGCGCGGCTGATCGAGGATGGAGAGGCGGTCGCGTATCTACGCGAGAACTGCGCAACCCAAAAATATGACTTGTGCCAATACCTCGACCAGTTGCCGATGAAAGTAGACTACTTTCTCTGGCCGCCGCAGAGTCCCTTCGGACGGCTGGGGGGATTTATGGCGGAGCGCGAAGAGGGACGAAAAATTGTCCGTGGTACAATCGAAGCGTATCCGCTATGGACTCTGGAAAGCGCGATTTCCAACACCCTCAAACAGCTGACCAGCAACGAGAGCGGAGCTGCAATGCTTTCATTCGAGGCGCTGGATTTTCCGCGGAGCCGCCTCCCGATTTTTTACCCGGCCGCGGTCCCGGCCTTTCTCAACTCGCGACAAAATCGCGGGGAACTATTCATCCTTCCCGCGCTGGTACGGCTTCACGGGAAGGTCGTCATCTTCAGCGTTTTCTGCTGTTTTCCAATCGCAATCCTGCTGGCGCGAAACCGCCGATGGCTGCCGTTGGAATTTCTCGTCACCGTCGTGCTCGCGTTCTTGCTCAATGCGTTTGTAATGGGCGCATTCGCAGAACCGTCGAATCGCTATGGCGGCCGGATGGTGTGGCTGCTGCCTCTGGTCGCGCTGGCCTCCTGGCGCCAGGTGTGGGGAACACCCGAGGAGACCGGCGCAAGCGTTTGAGACTTCACGCGTAACCCGGATAACGGCGCCTGCGGATTGCGCAATTTCATCATGATGCGGATGCTTTCGGTTGCGCAGGCTCCGGCGACCACGCGATATGGACGCTAAACTTCGACGGATCGCTGGTGCTGGGACTGATGACCACGCTGTCGAGCATTCCGGCCCGGACAAAGTTTCGATTGTAGACCTTGCGCGCCGGCATCGCGACTTTGGAGCTAAGCCCGAATCCCGCTTTGGGAAGTTCGCGTTCATAAAAGTCCACTAGATCCTTGTAATTGCCCGCGACCATAAAGTCCGCGGAATAGACCACCCCCATTTTTGGGGCGGTAGAACTGATCAGAGTCGCGCCGGGAGGTAATGGGATTTTCGGATCCCATTTTGGTGGAAGCGCCGCGGATGACGCGGCCGGCGCGGTCTGGGCATCGGCAAACGAATGGGTAACGGCCATCACACCCATCATCAATATTGCGGCAGCAATAAATTTTGCGGGTTTCACCAATATCCTCCAATAGAAACAAAGCGATAACGATAGGGCAATTTGGCAATTCCTGGCGATAAGCGAAAGCGGCAACCCCGACCCTTCGATCCTTACCGTACGCCTGTTAGACTGTTGTCAAATTGGCGCCAAACAGGTACCTAATCTCTTCCCCTTATGACCACACTGGTAGCCCACAACACCACTCATACGAGCGCGCGCGATATTTACGAAATTGGCGAGGTTCCGCCGCTCGGACAGATTCCCCGTCAGATGTATGCGCAAGTGATCCGCGCCGAACGCTTCGGCGATCCGATCGGCGCATTCAAAGTGGAAAAGATTCCCGTCCCCGAACTGCGGCCCGACGAAGCGCTGGTCTATGTGATGGCCGCCGGCGTCAACTTCAACAACGTATGGGCCGCGCTTGGCACCCCTATCAACGTCATCGCCGCGCGCCAGAAGGCGAAGTACGACTCATCGGATTTTCACATCGGCGGTAGCGACGCTTCCGGAATCGTGTATGCCGTCGGAGGCGACGTGCGCAACGTCAAGGTCGGCGACCGTGTCGTGGTCCATTGCGGCGTATGGGACTCCAACTGCACCGCCGTCCGCAATGGCGACGATCCGATGTACGATCCCACCTTCAAGATTTGGGGCTACGAAACCAACTGGGGCAGCTTCGCACAGTTCACCCGCGTCCAGGCGCATCAGTGTATGCCCAAAGCGAAGCATCTGACGTGGGAGGAAGCCGCCGCGCCTACGCTCGTCGGCGCAACCGCTTATCGCATGCTGATGGGATGGTCTCCGCACACGGTGCGCAAAAACGATGTCGTGCTGATTTGGGGCGCATCCGGCGGGCTGGGCTGCATGGCGATCCAAATCGTTAAAGCCGAGGGCGGAATTCCAGTCGGCGTGGTCGGCGACGATCGCAAAATCGACTTCTGCATGAAGCTAGGCGCGAAGGGCCTCGTCAATCGCAAGAAATTCCGTCATTGGGGCATGATGCCGCATTGGAAAGACACCACGGCATACAACCAGTGGGCGGCGACGGCGCGCGAGTTCGGCAAGGCCATCTGGGATGTCGTCGGCGAGCGGCGCAACCCGCGCATCGTGTTCGAGCATCCGGGCGAGGACACCATCCCCACCTCGGTCTTCGTATGCGATACGGGCGGCATGGTGGTGATTTGCGCCGGCACAACCGGGTACAACGCGGTCGCCGACTTGCGCTACCTATGGATGCGACAGAAGCGGCTCCAGGGTTCTCACTTCGCCAACGACGAACAGTCCTACGCATTCAATCAGCTCGTGGTCGAGGGCAAGATCGACCCGTGCCTCGCAAAGACGTTCCGCTTTGAACAGATCGGCGAATGCCATCAGATCATGCATGAGAACCGCGCACCCGAGGGCAAGATGGTGGCGCTGGTGGGCGCCCCGCGCGCAGGAATGAAGGACCTCGCACATTAAGCATCGCTTTACTTTTCGGCCCTTCTTCGATTGATGACTCTGTCGTCATTTATCATGACAAATGATGACAGAGGCGACACTTTTTCGCGGCAGTCACAGGGGTGGTCGAACCCTCATTGCTTCGCGCCACGCTATAGATTCCAATTAACCGTGTGACATCGCTGGCCACTTTTCGCGAGAAGCTGACCATGTCGGTCGAGGGCGAGGTGCGCTTCGATCGCGGCACCGTCGCAATCTACTCGCACGACGCCTCGAATTATCGGCAGGTGCCGATCGGCGTCGTGATGCCGCGTCGCGAGGAAGACGTGATCGCGACGGTTGCCCTCGCGCGCGAAAACAGCATCCCCATCCTCGCGCGCGGCGGCGGCACCGCACTCGGCGGCCAGGCCACCAGCGCGGCGCTGGTGCTCGATTTCTCGAAGTACATGAATCGTGTCATCGCGATCGATCCCGACGGGAAATCAGCGAGCGTCCAGCCCGGCGTCATCCAGAGCACGCTCAATGCCGAACTCGCGCCGCGTGGAACGTTCTTCGCGCCCGATCCCTCTACGAAGGATCGATGCACGATCGGCGGGATGATCGGCAACAACTCCTGCGGCGCGCATTCGGCGGCCTACGGCAAGACCGTCGACAATCTCGAATCGATGGACGTGCTGCTTTATGACGGCACGCGCCTGACCGTCGGCCCGACGTACGAATCCGACCTACACTATGTTGCAACGCGCGGCGGCGCGCGCGGCGCGATCTACTCGAAGCTGCGCGAATTGCGCGATCGTTACGCGTCCGACATACGAGACGGTTTTCCGCGCCTTCCGCGCCGGGTGTCCGGCTACAATCTCGACGAACTGCTGCCGGAAAATGAATTCAACCTCGCGCGCGCGATGGCTGGATCGGAGGGGACACTCGGCGTCACGCTGTCGGCGCGAGTTCGTACAGTGCCCAAGCCGAACCAGGTCGCGATGGTGATTCTCGGCTTCGAGGACGTCTTTCAGGCCGCCGATCAGATGTGGTGGATCCTGCCGCATCGTCCCGAAGCGCTGGAGGGCTTCGATGAAAAGCTGCCCGAATTCGCGCGCCGCAAATCGTTCCCGGGCGTGAGGTTGCTTCCGAACGGACGCGCGTTCCTGATCGCCGAGTTGGGCGGTGCATCGGAAGATGAAGCGCGCGACCGCTCGGAGAAACTCATTCGCGACGCGCGGGTCAAAAAGACCTGCATCGCCGCTGCATACATCGAGAATCCGGTCGAGCAGGCCGCGGTATGGCGCATCCGCGAGTCGGGTCTCGGCTCGGGCGCATATTTTCCGGGGCTACCGCGCACCTGGCCGGGCGCCGAAGACCTCGCGGTGCCGCCGGCGAATCTGGGTCCGTTCCTGCGCCGCTTCGCCTCGATCCTCGATGAGCACAAGCTGCGAGTCGGCTGCTACTACGGGCATTTCGGCGAAGGATGCGTTCACGCGCGCATCAGTTTCGATCTGGCCAGTACGAAGGGAATCGCTACTTTTAGATTTGCGATGGAAGAGCTGGCGGACGCGGTCGCGGAATTCGGCGGCTCGCTGTCGGGCGAGCATGGCGACGGGCTGGCGCGCGCCGAACTGCTGCCGAAAATCTTCAATCCCAAGCTCATCAACGCGTTCCGCGAGTTCAAGCAGATTTTCGACCCGGACGGCAGGTTGAATCCGGGCAATCTCGTCGATCCATTTCCGCTCGATTCGCATCTCAAACAGGGCGCGGCATATCGGCCACGGGCGCTTCAGACTCATTTCGATTTTCGCGCCGACGAAGGCCTCGCAGGTGCGATGCTGAAGTGCGTCGGCATCGGCAAATGCCGCAAGACCGACGCCGGCACGATGTGTCCCTCATACATGGCGACGCGCGAGGAAATGCATTCGACGCGCGGCCGCGCGCGTATTCTCTACGAGGCGCTCGCGGGCGACACGCTGCAAAAGTTTACTGATGACTCGGTGCTGAGGGCGCTCGACCTGTGCCTGTCGTGCAAGAGTTGCAAGACCGAATGCCCCTCGTCGGTCGACATGGCGACGTACAAGGCGGAGTTCCTTGCGCATTATTACGAGGAAAATCCGCGCCCGCGCTCCGCGAAGCTCTTCGGCAACATCCACGAGCTGGCGCAACGCGCGTCGCGCACTCCCCATCTGGCCAATGCGATCGCGCGCGCCCCCCTGCTATCGCGCATCGGAAAGCGGATGTATGACATCCATCCGCAGCGCGAGCTTCCGCGATTCGCGTCGCAAACATTTCGCGCGTGGTTCGAGCGCCATCAAGGCTCGACCGATCAGACGCAGCGCCGCGAGGTCGTGCTGTTCCCCGACACGTTCACGAATTTTTTCGAACCGGAGGTCGCGATCGCGGCGACCGAGGTCCTGGAGCGCGCGAATTTCCGCGTAGTGATACCGGAGCAGGACCTGTGTTGCGGGCGGCCGCTCTATGATCAGGGCATGCTCGATCGCGCGAAGCTGCGCCTTAAGGAATCGATGGACGCGCTCGATCCAATAATCGGGCGCGGCTCGTATGTAGTCGGCCTCGAGCCAAGTTGCATCCTCACATTTCGCGATGAGTTGCCCGCGCTCTTTCCCGATGACGCTCGCGCGAGAAGGTTGCGCGATCGCGCGCTGCTGCTCGACGAATTCCTCGCACGTGAGATTCCTGGCTTCTCACCGCCGCAGCTTAAGCCTTTAGCTCGCAAAGCAATGCTGCACGGTCATTGCCATCAGAAAGCCCTCGCGGGCCTCGACACCGAAACCGCGATCCTGTCGAAGATCGATGGACTCGAAGTGGAAGTCCTCGACGCCGGATGCTGCGGGATGGCGGGACCGTTCGGCTACGAAGACACGCATTTCGCGGTCTCGAAGGCATGCGCCGATCGCGTGCTGGTGCCGGCGATCAACGCGAGCGATCGCGAGACCATCGTGATTTCAGATGGCTTCTCGTGCCGCGCGCAAATCCGCCAGTTCTGTCCCGACCGCCGTCCGCTGCACCTCGCGCAGGTGCTCCAGCTCGCATCCCAGAAATAGAAAAAGTCGCTACGCCTTCTTCTTCGCGAAGGGACGGTCGCGCTCGCTCAGCGCCTCTTTCAGGCCGCGCTCGCGGCTCGCCTTCATCCACTCCTTCACCGTGTCGGTCTGATGCGCGATCACGTCGATGTCCGCCGATGACTGCTCCGCGGCGCGCACTCCGAGGATGTCATAAAAGCGATTGACGGCGGCCTTGTGCAGAGTCAGCAGCTCGGCGGGTATCATCGCGACGCGACGGGCATAGGCGAGCGTCTCCTCCTCGAGCTTGTCCTTCGGATAGACGCGATTGATGAGATGCCATTCGAGCGCTTCCTTGGCCGGCATGTAATCGCCGGTGAAAAAGTACTCCTTGGTTTTGCGCGGCCCCATCAGGATCGGCCACATCGAAAGCGTCGGCAGGATTCCCAACGCACGCCCGGCC
>DATGKG010000371.1:0-2372 GCA_035294805.1 Binataceae bacterium (SeqCode)
GTGACCGGCAAGAAGACCATGGTGTACATGGCGATTTCGCTGGCGTTCGTCGCGGGCGGAATCCTGCTCGCGTACCTGCTTGAACACGTCGAGCCGGAGACCGGTAAAACTCTCAACGCCGTGTTGTTCGAGCGCGTCGCATCGAAGTGGGCATTTGGCGGATCGATCATCACCTTCGCGCTCATCACCGAAGGCGCGCTGCTGTTCGTCGCGGCACAGACCGGCTTCATCGATGGTCCCCGCGTCCTCGCCACGATGGCGCACGATCGATGGCTCCCGCGCCGCTTCTCGTACCTGAGCACGCGGCTCGTCACACAGGACGGTGTGATGGCGATGGGCTTCGCGGCCGGTGCGGTGCTCGTCGGCACGGGTGCGAGCGTCGATCTGTTGGTCGTCCTTTACGCGATCAACGTGTTCGTGACTTTCACACTGTCGCAGCTCGGCATGAGCGCGCATTGGTGGAGCGTGCGCAAAACCGAGCGCGGATGGATCCACAAGCTGCTCATCAACGGCATCGGATGCGCGTTCACGCTGTCGATCCTGCTCATCACGCTGACGTTGAAATTCAATCAGGGCGGATGGGTCACGATCGTCATTACCAGCGCGCTGGTGGGCCTCTGCTTCGTCGTGCGCGGGCATTACGATCACGTCGCGAAGGCGGTGGAGAAGCTCGAAGCGGACATCCTGCCGAAGCTGTACGCGACCAATCCGGTCGAACCCGGCCTGCGCGATCCGGACGCGCCTACCGCGGTTCTGCTGGTGAGCGGTTTCAACGGCCTCGGCCTCGCGACGCTGCTGCAGCTCGAAGAGCTTTTCCCAAAACAGTTCCGCAACATCGTCTTCGTCGGCGTCGGCGAAGTGGACTCCTCGCAGATGCGCAGCCACGAGCAAATCGAGACGCTGGAAAGCCGGATGGCGGACGACCTGCAATCATACTGCGACCTCGCGGCGCAGTTGGGCTTCCATGCCGAACAGCGATCGGGCCTCGGTCCCGATGTGGTCCTCGAACTGCGCATCGCATGCGCCGAGGTGATGCATACCTTCTCGCGTTGCGTCTTCTTCGCGGGCAGCCTCGTGTTCGAAGACGAATCCGAAGGACTCATCGAGCGCTTCCTGCACAATCACACCGCCTACGAAATCCAGCGCTGGTTGCAGATTCAGGGCCGCAGCCTCGTCATCCTGCCGGTCTGCGTAAGCCTCGAGGCGACCGCCCCCGCCGCATCATCGTCGAAGCCGACCGCGGTTCATTCCGATCCTCCTCGCCGCCTCACCGCGAGCTGAAATTTCAGCGCTTCTGCTTCCGTGCGCAGATGCTTGCAAGCACGGGGCATCGCGCTATGTTCGCATTCAGATGACTCGCACCACGCCGCCATTTCGCGCCGATCACGTCGGCAGTCTGCTTCGCACCCGCGAAGTTTTGCGGGCGCGCGACGATCGCCAGCATGGCCGCATCACCGATGCGGAATTGCGCGCGATCGAGGACGCGGAGATTCGCAAAGCCGTGAGGATGCAGGAGGACGTTGGAATGTCCGGCGTCACCGACGGCGAATATCGGCGAGCCTCGTGGCATATGGACTTCCTCTATCAGGTCGGCGGCGTCATGCGCGGCGAAGACAAGCTCAAGGTGACCTTCCACAATGAGCAGGGCGATCTGGATTTCATGATGGCCGGGCCGCGCGTCTTCTCCAAATTGAAGTTCGACAAATGCATCTTCGCCGAGGATTTCCAGTTTCTGAAGTCGATCGCGAACGCGACGCCCAAGTTGAGCATCCCGTCGCCGAGCATGATGCATTATCGCGGGGGGCGCGCGGCGATCGATGCTTCCGTTTATCCCGACCTCGAGGAATTCTGGCGCGACCTCGGCGCGGTGTATGCCGAGCAGATTGCCGCGCTGGGCCGGCTTGGCTGCACCTATTTGCAACTCGACGACACCAGCCTCGCGTATCTGAACGATCCGTCGCAGCGCGAGTATATCGCGAATCTCGGCGGCGACGCGCAGAATCAGCATCTCACCTACATCAAGCTGATCAATTCCGCGCTCGTGAAACGCCCGCCAGGTATGACGATCTGCACCCATATGTGCCGCGGCAATTTCCGCTCGTCGTGGGTCGCATCGGGCGGCTATGACTATGTCGCCGAGGCGCTGTTCGGCGAGTTGGGTGTCGACGGATTTTTCATGGAATTCGACGACACGCGCTCGGGCAGCTTTGCGCCGCTGCGGTTCGTGCCGAAAGGCAAAATCGTCGTGCTGGGTCTCGTGAGCAGCAAGCGCGGCGCGCTGGAAAAGAAAGACGACCTCAAGCGCCGCATCGATGAGGCATCGAAGTATGTGCCGCTGGATCAGCTTTGCCTCAGCCCGCAGTGCGGATTCT
>DATGKG010000372.1:0-5676 GCA_035294805.1 Binataceae bacterium (SeqCode)
ATCGGGCGAGTTGCGTTCGAAGAAAAAGAAATCGCCCTCCGCGCGATTGCTGACGTCGGGAAACTCGCCGCGGTTCAGCCGGTGGGCATTGGCGATGATCATGCTCTCGCGCGCCTGCCGATACACCTCGTGCAGCTCGACCACCGGCACCAGTCCAGAGCCGATCACATCCTTGAGCACGCTGCCGGGTCCGACCGACGGAAGCTGATCGCGATCGCCGACCAGAAGCAGCGCGCAATCCGGCATCAGCGCGGTCACCAGCGCCGAGGCAAGTTCAACATCCATCATCGAAGCTTCGTCGATGATCAAGAAATTGGTCCGCAGCGGAAATTGGGCATTGCGCAGAAAGCCCTGCGTCTCGGGCGTGTATTCCAGCAGGCGATGAATCGTCTTGGCCTCGCGCCCGGTTGCCTCCTGGAGTCGTCGCGCGGCGCGTCCGGTGGGAGCGCCGAGGGTCGGCTTCAATCCCGCATCGGCGAGCGCGGCGATCACCGACTTCAGCAGCGTCGTCTTGCCGGTGCCGGGACCTCCCGTGATGACGGTGACTTTGCTTTGAAGAGCGGTGCGCAGCGCGCTGCGCTGTTCCGTCGACAAGGTGATCTGTACGGCGCGCTCGGCAGCCGCCGCCGCGCGATCGATCACCGATTTCCCGATCGGCCGTCCCTGCGTCAACTGATGAATCTTCGCGGCGACCGTAACTTCCGCATCGTGCAGGCGCTTGAGATACACCGCGGTATGATCGCCGGCCGGCTCCGCGATGACCTCGCCGCTTTGTTGCAGCTCCTCGAGCGCGCGCGCCGCGAGATCGATATCCATCTCGAGGCCGCTTTCGAATTGCTGCTCGAGATATTCGAACGGCGCGTAGACATGACCCTCGTCCGCCATCCGCTCGAGCAGGAAAACGATCGCCGCGCGGGCACGCTGAATCGAGTTGCGCGGGATGCCGAGCTTTTCCGCGATCGCATCGGCGGTGCGGAATCCGATTCCGTAAATGGTCCGCGCCAGCACGTACGGATCTTCCTTCACGACCTCGAACGCGTCTTTGCCGTAGAACTTATGAATCCTGCGCGCGTGCGCCGCGCCAATTCCGTGGCCGCGCAGAAATACCGTCAGCTCGCGCAGTCCCGAGGAATCGCGCCACGCGGTCGCGATCCGAATCGCGACCACGTCGCCGAGACCGCGCACCTCGCGCATCCGCTCCGGCATATTGTTGAGGACCTCGGGAAGGTCGTCGCCAAAATGCTCGACGATCCGCCGCGCCAGCGCTGGCCCGACTCCTCTTATCTCGGATGCGAGGTAGCGCTCAATCGCCGCGACGCCTGCGGGACGGATGGTTTCGTAGTCGAGCACGCGGAACTGCTCGCCGTAGCGCGGATGCTTTTCAGTGCGTCCTCGCGCGCGGATGCCGGAGCCGATTTCGACCGTGCCCAGCTCGCCGACCACGGTGATGCGTTTGCGCATGCCGCCCCCGACGTCGCATTCGATCACCGCGACCGAATAGCCGCTCGATTCGTTAACGTAGAGGATGTGGTCGAGCGTCCCCTCGATCGTCTCCTCGACATTTTGCTGCTCATCCATTTCCCGAATGACCAAGAATTGCGCGCGGCGGCGGCAGGGTAAAGCGAGCGCGTGCCGGATCAGTCCACAAGCGCGCGCGACCTCACACCTCGACGGTCTCCCAGTATCCTTGCCGGAAGCGCCACGTCTTGAGCGCGGAACGGACGATGTAGTCGGCCAGTATCGACCACCAGATCCACCAGATCGGCCAGTGCACCCACCATACGAGGATGGTGAGAAAGAGGCGCAGACCGTAGAAGCCCGCGAGCGACGCGAACAGCGGGAAGCGCGAATCACCCGCGCCGCGCAGCGCGCCGGTGAAGGTCCAATCAATCGCCATCAGCGGTTGCGCCGCGCCGAGCGCTTCCATGAATGCGACCGTGTACTTGATGACCTCAGGATCGTCGATGAAGAGCGCCGCGATCTGCCGCGCGAAGACGAAGATCAGCGCGCCCATCGCGCTCATCAGGATGACGGCCATCCCCGTCGAAACCCATCCGGCCCTGCGCGCGTAGGCCGGATCGCGCGCGCCGAGCCCCTGCCCTACCAGCGTCGCCGCCGCGTTGGAAAATCCGAAGCCGGGAAGAAACGACAGCGCGAGGATTCGGACACCGATGAAGTACGCGGCAACCTCCTTGTCGCCGTAACTCGCGATGAATGCGACATAAGCGACGAACCCGAACTGGATCACCAACTGCTCGATCGCGGCGGGATATCCGATGTTCAGGATGCGCCGGCCCAGCCCGAGGTCCGGCCACAGCCGCTTCCAGCGGAAGTTGAGCACCATCGTATCGAGGGACAACGCCCAGAAGAAAATTACGCCGCCGAGTGTGTATGCGATCAGCGTCGCGATCGCGGAGCCGTCGACACCCAGATTGGGAAACCCGAATTTGCCGAAGATGAGGGCATAGTTGAGCACGATCGCGATCACGTCGACGATGCCACCGATCCATAGCGGTGTGCGGGTGTCGCCCGCGCCGCGCAGTCCCGAGGCGCATTGCAGAAACACGCCGGTGAACGGCTCGGAGATCATTACAATTTGTAGGTAGCGCGACGCCATGTCTTCCATTGGGCCGCGCACCTGGAAGAGTGACATTAGAGGATGCGCGAAGATGATCACCGGAATCGCGATCGCAGTCGATACGATCACGCCCCATACTACCGACTGCTTCAGCACTTCCTCGGCGTTATTGCGATCGTTCGCACCGATATAGCGCGCGACCAGCGCGATGGTGCCGGTGCCGACCGCCGCGATGCCCGCGCGCACGGCGCCGAGGATCTGGGTCGCGAGGCCCACCGCGCCGACCGCTTCCGCGCCGAGCCGCCCCACCATCAGCATCGCGGCGAGACCCAGAATCGAGTCGAGCGCGAACGACAGGATCACCGGCCATGCGAGCGACCACACCTCGGCGCGCATGCCCTCGACCGGAGGCAGGTTGATCTCGGCGCCGGCTTGTCCCTGCAGTTCGGGAACCGCTTCCAGAAATTCCGACATGGTTTCCCAGCACTTCGCCAGTCCGGTTCCGAACAGTCAAGCGCACGCTTCCGCCATGAAGATTGGCTTGTGGATTTCGGCTATAAAATGCGGGGGGCAAATGATGGCGACGGGTGGGCAGGCAAAGGCTGCGGCAATCTTCAAATCCACCGAATCAGTCGATGTGGGTGATCCGCCGCGCAGCGCGATTGAACTCGAGCCCACGACCGTCCTCGTCCTGACGACGCTCGCGGCGAGTGCGCTCTACTTCTTTCGTCTCGGCGCGGCGTCGCTCGGCGCGAGTGAGGCTTACAGCGCGTGGGCCGCAGCGATGCCGTCGCCGATGTCGATAATCCACATCGCGGTGCCGCTCGATCCCGGCAAGCAGGTCTTCTACTACATATTGTTACATTATTTTACCGGCGTCTTCGGGGTGAGCGAGACCACGCTGCGAATGCTCTCGCCGATCTTCGCGGTCGCGACGCTGCCCATCCTGTTCATCCTCGCGCGCACGATGTTCGACGATTCGATCGCCGCGTCGGCGGTCGTGCTATGGGCCTTCAATCCGGTAATCCTGCTGCTCGCGCGGCGCGCTCGGATGTATCCGATGCTCGCGGCGATCGCGCTCACGCATTTCATGCTGCTCTGGCTGGTGCGGCGCAAACCCAACTGGCCACGCACCATCGTATGTGGATTCTTCGGCGCGCTTGCGATCTACACGCACCTCGCGGCGCTGTTCCTTATCGGCGCGGAAGGCGCGATGCTCCTTCGCGACTACCTCCATCGGCGACGCAACCCGATGCCGTGGATCGCGCTCGCGATCGCGCTGACATTGTTCCTCCCCTACTTTCCGATCTTCTCCACCCAGAGCAGCCAGATGGTGCACGGGCATTGGCTCGATTGGATCGGCACCGGATATCATTTCAGTTTCGCCGCGAAAGCTTTGGTCGCGTTGGTCGCGACCGCCATCGCGATCGCAATCGTGTTCGGACCTCGCAGCGAAGACGATCCCGACGAGCCGCTGCGATGGTGCCTCGCGTGGGGACTGCTTCCGCTGATCGCGTTTCTGTCCGGCACCGCGATCATCCGTCCGATGTTTCACATCCGCTATCTCATTCCCTGCGTCGCGATGATCGCGCTGATCTTCGCGCGCGTGCTGGAAGGCTTCGGCAGCAGGACACGCAACCTCGCCATTGTCGCTATTACGCTGGTGCTTTTGATCCTGGCGCCGATCAAGGAGATCACGCACGAGCCCTGGCGGGATATCGCGGCAATGATCTCGGCGCATTCGCCGCCCAATCAGCCGGTCTTTTTCGAATCAGGATTTCTGTTCTTCGATGGATCTGAAGGCGAGGCCAACCCGGGCTTCCCGACCGGCTACTATCGCAACGCGTTCGACTATTATTTCCACGGCGGCAATCCTCGCGTCGCGATCCCCGGATGGGATTCGGCCGCGGCGAAATCGATCGTCACCGATCGCGCGGCGCAAGCCGGCGGCGGATGGCTGGTGACCTGGAAGAGCGCGCCCAATGTCCGGGCCGAGCTGCCGAATGCCGACGCGTTTCGCATCACGCAGCTGGTCGACTACCATCTCATCGCGCTCTACCGGATCGAGCCGGCCGCGTCGCACTGATCGCGCTATGAATCGGCGGCCGCGCTCGCCTCATCATCGCGCGAAGGGGGGCGCAGCGGAGGACCCACGCGAATCGGCAGGATGACGAGGCTGTAGCCATAGAGCTGCAACCAGGCCTGAAGTTCGAGCGCGGTGTGATTGTGCAGGAAGCGCGAGAGAAAACCCTCGACCGTGGTATCCCAGACTAACTTCCCGGCGAAAAATACTACCCGCGGAAAGGTCTCGGCGACTTCGAGGGAGATTCGCTGCAACTCGTGCACGGCGTCCGGTCCGATGCCGGTCCGGGTCTCCGGATGCAGCCCGAGATGCGCCGCGTAGTCGTAGTAGGTCCGAACGTCGTCGGCGATTTTCTTCTCGAAAGCCTCGATTTCCTCATGACTCTTGAGCATCGAGGAATCCACCTCGCCCACGCATGCGAAGACGATGTTGCGAAACTCGTTGGGAAACAATTCCTGGATCTGGATCAGCGTCGCGAGCCCGAGCCCGTCGAATCCTTTCACCAGCAGCACCGCGGTCGGCGCGTTGGTATCGCGCGCCGGCGCAGGAACCGGTTGCGCCGGAGGCGTTCGGGGTCCGACTTGTTTCTCCAGTTCCTCGATCGCCGCCTCGACCTTCCCGTAATGCCTCTTCACCTGCAGGCACAGGCCGATCAGCGCGCCGGTGATCAGCACTGTGATCCATCCACCCTCGTCGAACTTAAGGGCCAGCGTGAGGATGAGAATCGCGGCGGTCAGGAAGGTGCCGAAGCCGTTGATCGTCAATTTTCGAACCCATCGGCGCTCGGACTTCCGTACCCTCCACCAGTGCACCGTCATACCGAGCTGCGAAAGCGTGAACGTCACGAACACATTGATGGCGTATAGAACGACGAGCGCGTCAACGCGCGCGCGAGTGCCGACCAAAATCAGCGCTGCGCCGATTCCCATCGCGAGGACGCCGTCGGCCGTCACCAGCCGCAAGCTCAAATGCGACAAGCGGCGCGGCAGCCACTGGTCGTGCGCCATCGTGGCAA
>DATGKG010000373.1:0-11378 GCA_035294805.1 Binataceae bacterium (SeqCode)
GCCGACTATCTGATCCCGGCGATCGGCATCAACAAGATCCAGGGACGCCCGTTCAAGGTATCGGAACTGGTGACCAGGATTTCGCGCGCGCTGGAGGAATAAGGAAAATGGCAACCGCGCTCACGCGTAAGGATTTCGTTACCGACCAGGAAGTGCGCTGGTGCCCCGGATGCGGCGACTATGCGATCCTGGCCCAGGTACAAAAACAGATGCCGGAATTCGGCATCGCACCGGAGAACACCGTCTTCATCTCGGGAATCGGATGCTCAAGCCGCTTCCCGTATTACATGAACACCTACGGATTCCACACCATCCATGGACGCGCGCCGGCGATCGCGACCGGACTGAAGGTATCGCGCCCCGAGCTCGATGTGTGGGTCGTCACCGGCGACGGCGACGGGCTCTCGATCGGCGGCAATCATCTCATCCACTGCCTGCGCCGCAATGTCGATTTGAAGATCCTGCTGTTCAACAACAAGATCTATGGCTTGACGAAGGGGCAGTACTCGCCGACCTCGGAAATCGGCAAGGTTACCAAGTCGACTCCGGCCGGCTCGGTGGATTTTCCCTTTAATCCGATTACGGTCGCTCTGGGAGCGCATGCTACCTTCGTCGCGCGTTCCGTTGACGTCGAGCAGAAGCATCTCGGCACCACGCTGAAGCGCGCGCACGATCATCGTGGCGCCTCGTTCGTAGAGATTCTTCAGAACTGCAACATCTTCAACGATGGCGCCTTCAATGACGTGAGCGACAAGGCGATCAAGTCCGAGCATCAGCTTATCCTCGAGCACGGCAAGCCGCTCATCTTCGGGAAGAATCGCGACAAGGGCATCCGCATGAACGGGATGCGCCCCGAGGTGGTGAGTATCGGCACCGACGGCAAGGACCTCGAGAGCATCGTGGTGCACGACGAGACCAATCTCGCGCTGGCGTTCATGCTGGGGAACTTCGAGCCGCCGATGCCGGTTCCGCTCGGCGTGTTCTATGCGTCCTCGCGTCCGACCTACGATGCGGCGATGAACAAGCAGATTGCCGACGCGATGGCGAAAGGCAAGGGCGATCCGCAGAAGCTGCTCAACGGCGGCGACACTTGGACCGTAAATTGACTTCGATTCCCCTTCCCTCAGGGGAAGAGGCTAGACTTTAGGTCCGAAAAAGGGCCCGAGCATCGATGCTCGGGCCTTTTTCATTGCCGCACGTCGCTAATTCGCGATGTCCCTGAGTTCACGGTCGTGCTGCCGGTGCCGCTCTGCGGGGGTATAGGAGAAATCGTAATCCGCCGTCGCGCCCGGTGCGATGTCGATCAGGAGAGACTATCGAGATGCTTTGGTGAACTTTACGACCGCTGCCAGCAGCGCATCGAGGGTAACCGGTTTGCGTAGCACCAATGCGGCATCGATGGGACGCGCGGTCTCGCCGGTCGCGCTCAACACGACCACCGGAATCTTTGCCAGTCGCGCATCGCCGAGTTGGGTCGCGCGGAATTCCCATCCGTTCATGTTCGGCATCATCAGGTCGAGCAGGATGACGTCCGGCGGTTTGCTCTGGGCGAGCAGTGTGAGCGCCGCCCGTCCGTCGGGCGCGTAGTTCACCCGATAACCTTCAGTCTGGAGGACTTCGACGATGACATCGGCCAAGTCACAGTCGTCTTCGATCAGCAGGACTTCAGGCGATCGAGTCACGGCTACCAGTGCAATCGATTGTGGTTATGAGGAGGTTGGCTTCGCGGAAAGCGGAAGCGTGATGCTGAAGCGCGAACCAGCGCCGCGCCGCCGCTCGGCGCGAATCGAGCCGCCATGTTGGTTGATGATTTCCCGTGCGATGTACAATCCCAGTCCCAAACCGCCGCTCTGCGACGCAGCGCGCTCGAAGCGGTTGAAGATACGCGTGAGCGCATTCGGATCGATGCCCACGCCGCGATCCTCGATCGCCAGCACGGCCTCCGTGCCGCGCCGTTCGAGGCTGACCGAGATCGGACGGCCGGGCGCATACTTCAGCGCGTTGGAGATCACGTTGACGATCGCCTGCTCGAGCCGGAAGCGATCGCATCGCGCCATGATGCCCTCTTCGATGTGCAAGCGAAACTCGCAGTGCACCTTGCGCGCTTCCTCGGCCATCTGCTCGACGATGCCAAGTACAATTTCGCCGAGGTCGTGCGTCGCGAGTTCCAGCTCCAGCTTTCCGCTCGCGATGCGGGTGACATCGAGCAGCCGGTTGATCAGCTCGGTCATCCGATCGGCTTGGCCTCGCGCCTTGGCGACACTTTGGCTGAAGCGGATCGAATCGTCTTTGGGGTTCAGGCGTTCGAGCAGACCGAGATGAAGAATCAGCGTGCTCAGCGGAGTGCGCAGCTCGTGCGATGCTATCGACAGGAACTCGTCGCGCAGCCGCACGGCTTCCTGCGCCTGTTCCTTGTGGCGCTGCTCGCTCAGGTCGGTGACGACTACGCCGATCACCTCGCCGCCATCCAGCTCGACCGGATTGAGCGAAATCTGGGTGGGAAGCCGGCGGCCGCTCGATGACCCCAATGACATTTCGGCGCGAATCGCGTGACTTCGCCCGCGCTCGATGAGCCGGGTGAGCGCCTCGATCTCCTCAGGCGCAGCGAACTCGTTGAATTTGTGACCCATCACGGTGTCCAGCGGCGTATCAATCATCCGTGCGAATGCGCCGTTGCAATAGAGGATGGTGCCATCGGGCGTCAGCGAGACCGCGCCCTCATTCATCGATTCCACCAGCACGCGATATGGATGTTCCGCGCCATGCAGGGTGAAGACGCGCTCGCCCTCGGGTCCGGCGACGACCAACGCGTCAACCTCACCGCCGCGAATTGCTTCGAGCGTCTCTTCCGCTTCCTGGAGCCGGCGGCGGAGCTCGTCGAGTTCAAACTTGATCGGCGCGCGGGTTGCCTTCATTTCGTTCCTGCGCCGAGGGCGAGGTTGGAGATGACCCTGCTGCGATCCGATAAGTCGCCGACCATCCGACACGGCGGTAGCGGCTCTTCCTTGACTAGAGTGGGCGCCGCGATGATATCGGCCTCGCTCGCACGGCCGGGCTCTTGATAGATATCGATGACTTCCAGGCGGTAGCGTCCTTTGATCAGCGCCTCGCAGATGTCGCGTAGATTGCGCAACGCCCGCGTCGATCGCGGCGTGGTTCCGGTCGTGAAAAGCCGGAGGACGAATTCGGGAGGCGTGCGTCTGGCGCGAACGGTAGACTTTTTTCCGGCGGGGAGAGGATGCAAGTTTCCCATAAAGTCCTTTAACTAGACGTTCATCAATTCCAAGCTTACCAGTACTCGCTCGGTCGCCGAAAGGTCGCCGATGATATGACGGACGGGAACCGGAAGCTTCTTGACCAAAGTCGGAATCGCGACGATCTGATCGGCCTTGGCGAGTTCCGGATGGCGCACCAGGTCGATGATCTCGACTTCATAGCGGCCCGCCAGATGAGTATCGCAAATCCGGCGCAGATTGGCGATCGCAGCAGCGGAGCGCGGCGACTGGCCCGCGACATAGAGCCGCAAGGTCCAGAATTCGCCGCCATTTTCCGACGTCGGCGCTTTGCGCGCGGATTTCCGCGCCGGCGCAGACCGCTGCGATTTGCGCGGCGCGCGAGGTTTTTTCTTCACTCTTTGCTTCGCCTCAAAGCCGCGCCGTCTGCTCGCCGGCTGCGAGACATTTCGTCGCGTTCCTTTGCTACCCGCTGCTCCATCTCGGCATCCGAGGCGAAATCCTCGCGCGCCTCGGCTTCTTCCGCCTCGAATTCGGCGCGGATCGCGGCAATGCGGGCCTCCATCGCCTGGCGCTTGCGCTCGAGTTGCGCGAGTTTGCGCTGCGACACATCGTTGCGCCGAAGCGCCGCATCGCGTTCGCTGGCTTCCTGCGCGACGCGCGCGGAACCGGTCAGCATTCCGGCTGGTCCGAGATAGACCTCGACCAGATGGATGCCGTTGGAGTCCATGATGAATTCGCGGATTTGGTTGGAATGGCTCATCCCGCGCGCCTTGAGCACGAACAACCCGCGGTTGCGCTCGCCCGAGACTTCTACATCGCGCACCAACAGCCAGACGTCAATGATCGAAGAGATGGCCACGTTGGTCGCTTCGAGCTGACCGCCGCCCTCGGTCAGGTAGGTCATGAAGGCGGTGATGCCGCGGGTCTTCAGGAAGTCGATCAGCCGCGTGATCATGGCATTGACGTCCCGAGTATTTCCGCCTGCGGTAAAGTTGCTGATCGGATCGACGATGACGACGGCGGGATTGAATTGCTCGATCTCCTTATGAATCGTGACCAGATGCATCTCGAGACCAAGCACGAACGGCCGCTGAGCCAGAATTTTCAGCAGTCCGGCTTCGATATGCGGACGCAGGTCGATGCCGACCGAGCTCATGTTGCGGACGATCTGATCGGGCGATTCCTCGAAAGCAAAATACAGCACCCGCTCGCCATGCTCGCAGGTGGCGCGCGCCAACGCGCTGGCGAAGCTGGTCTTGCCGGTGCCTGCCGTGCCCGAAATCATCACGCTGGTACCGCGATATAGCCCCCCCGCGCCCAGCATCGCATCGAGATCAGGGATGCCGGTGGTGACGACCTCGTCGGAAGTCTTGTGGCGCAGCCCCAGCGACGTGATCGGAAGGACCGAAAATCCCCGTTCGTCGATCAGAAATGGATACTCGTTGGAGCCGTGCGTACTGCCGCGATACTTCACCACCCGCAAGCGCCGGGTCGAGACCTGATCGGTGATGCGATGGTCAAGCAGAATGACGCAATCCGCGACGTACTCTTCGAGGCCGAAGCGGGTCAGCGATTTCTCGCCGCGCTCGCCGGTTATCACGGCGGTGACTCCGAACGACTTCAGGAACTGAAAGAGACGGCGAATCTCGCTGCGCAACAACCCCTCGTTGGCGAAGCCGGAGAACAGCGTCTCGATGGTATCCAACACCACGCGCCGCGCGCCGATCGATTCGATCGCGTGGCGCAGCCGGATGAACAGTCCTTCCAGATCGTACTCGCCGGTCTCGGACATCTGTTGGGGATCGACATGGACGTGATCGATTGCGAGCAGTTTTCGGCGCACCAGATCGTCGAGGTCGAACTTCAGCGATGCGGCATTTACGACCAGCTCTTCGCTGGTTTCCTCGAACGCCATCAGCACGCCCGGCTCGGAAAAGTTGCGCGCGCCGTTGACGAGGAATTCGGTGGCAAACAGCGTCTTGCCGCATCCCGCGCTCCCGCAGATCAGCGAGGCGCGCCCACGCGGCAGACCGCCAAGTGTGATCTCGTCGAAACCCTCGATACCGGTGAGGGCCTTCTCGAGTCGGGGAGATTGGGCGGGAGGCGGATAATCGGCGGCGCGCGAAATCGCGACGACGCGGCGGGACCTGGACGCTTTCTTCATCAAATTATGACTTTCGGAAACCAGTTCGTCTTGCGGATCTGATTTGAAATTCCCCATCGCAAATGTACAACGGTGGCGATCGATGGCAAGAGTTTCGCCTCATAGAATTCCTTCGGATGTCGAAACCCTTCGTCCGTCTCCTACCTGTCGAGGCGTTTCCACCTCGCCCGCATCCGCGATGTCAAGGCGCTTAATTGACTTTGGAAAAACCAGCCTTTAGAGTACCGTCCGGTTCCGATCGGACCGCACCGAAAGTACCACACTTGAGCCTCACACTCGCGGTCATTTGGTTGTACCTGCCCCAATAAAGAACGAAAAGAGGCACCGGAAGAGTGGGGATTCAGAGTCGTTGAGCGCAAGAAGTCCCATCAGATGCGCGGCGAGGACCGCTCTCGCGATTGTTATGTTGGTTCTGGCCGCCGCCCGGCCCGCACATCCATCGACTTACGTCGTATTTCTTCCGTTCGACAGCCCGGTCTATGACGAAATGGATACGCTGAACTCGCTCGGTTATCTCAACGATTATCTCGACGAGATCAAGCCGATCAGCCGTATCGAGGCCGCACGCCTAACCCTCGAAGCGCAGCAGCACCTGGTCGACGCGCCGCACACCGACGCCATAGCGCGCGAGATAGTTCACGACTTGCGCGAGCAATTTCGCGAGGAGATCCGTTGGATCCGGACCAATAACGAGAACAATCCGCCCACCGCGATGCTGACTCCAATCGATCGCGTGGAGCTTCAATACATCTACTCCGACGGCCCGCAGCGCTTCTGGCGGGGCAACGGAAACGTCGGGAACTATCTGAAGGCCGATGAAGGCACGCCGCTGCTTCCGAACGATGATGGCATTCCGACCGCGACCGGAAGCAACGAGGTCGCGCGCTGGAGCGCGTGGGGCGGTTTCGGCGGATTCCTCAGCGCTTACGGCGAGGCGGCGATCGCGGGGCCGATGGGACGCAACCTCCAGGACACCAACCGCGTGCGGCCGCTGGGCGCGGAAGCGGTAATGAGTCTGGGCAACTGGGCACTTTCGTTCGGTGAGGAAGAGATGTGGTGGGGCCCCGGACACTTCTCGACCATCTCGCAGAGCGACAATGCCGATCCCATCCCGGGCTTTCGCCTACAGAATGTTCATCCTTTTTTATTGCCGGGGTTCTTCAGCTATCTGGGCCAATTCCGCTTGCAGGTTTTCTTCGGTCGCCTCGACGCCGGAAGGCTCCAAACCCGGCCATGCGCTACCTGCGCGTTAGCGACCTTTGCCCGCCCCTGGTTCGATGGAGAGATTCTAACTTTCCGGACGCTCCCGAACTTCGAATGGGGAATTACCCACGCGCTGATGTTCGGCGGACAGGGCAACAACAATTACTCGGTGCTAGGGTTCCTCGGTCGCGCCACCGGCGCAAACACAGGGAGTACGGCGACCGGTAACACCAATGCGCAGGCGGGCCTCTTTCTGAAATTTCGCTTTCCGCGTTTGCGCGATTCGATGCTTTGGGTGCAGACCAATGCCGAAGACAACTTCACCAACGAGCTGCGTCCCATTGGCGGTCTGCTGCCCATTCTCTCGATATCGTACCAGGGCGGTTACTATCTTCCGCGCCTGACCCGCGATGGCCGCACCGACCTGCGCTTCGAATGGAAAATCCTCGAACCGAACTACCAGACGCATAGCGACTCGCTATATTGGTCGTACAACGACCGCGTGATGGATGATCCGCTGGGCCCCAACGCGAGCGAGATCGACTTCCAAATCGGACGCTGGTTCTCGCAGCTTACCAAAGCGAGTGGCGATGTTTTCTTTACCGATCGCGCGCCCAAGGCGAGCACCAATACCTTTCTTCCGCCGCAATATTACGGTCCTGCCGCAACTTTGCATCATGAGCGGAGCGCGGGTTTCGCATTCGATATGCTGACCATCCCGCAGGTCGCGCAGTTGCATTCTGACGTGTTGGCGTTTGGCCGTACGCACTTATCATTCGAGTACTGCGATCACATGAACTTTGCGCCGCCCGGCGCATTTCGAGCTGTCGCGTCATTCAGCGTCGGTATCAAGCCCAACTGGGATGCGCTTTCGTGGACCAAATGATCGCCCGCCGTCATCGGTTGCTTGCGATCTCGCGGTCGGGAATGATGGTTTGGGGTATGGATATCGGGGCGACCAAACATAGGGGGGCGGCGCGCAAAATTCATTCGATGGTGCTGCTGCTGCCGATGATCACGGTGCTGGGATGCGCGAATGCCGCGATCGACGCGAATCGGCGCCAGGTCGAGCAGAATCAGGCGCTCATCGAGCAATCGCAGAAGCAAATCGCGATGCTGAAGGCGCAACAGAATAACCCGCCTCCCACTCCGGCCGGCACCGGCGCATGCGACAAGGGCGTCGAGGCAACCGCAACTCATCGCGGCGGAGACGCTTTGGCATCGGGCGATATGACCAAGGCACTGGGCTACTATCAGGATGCGTTGACGGCGTGCCCGAACAGTTCGAAGGCCGATATGAATCTCGCCCGCGTGTATGAGACGCTGGACAATCGCGATGCGGCAATTCGTTACTATGAAGCCGCCGCGAGCACCAAACAATCCGACGGAAACAGCGCCAAGGATGCGCAGGCGGCGCTCACTCGCCTCGGCGTTCACTAGCAGTGGACCTCATCGAGGCATGACATGAAAATCGATTACGCACTTCTGGCCGATGCGGCCCAGGCCGTCGGCGGCAAAATGTTCATCCTCGGCGGCGGATGGAATATTTTTCGTAGCGCCAATTTTCCCGCACCGGTACAACTCGCGATCGCGATAGGAATCGGATTCGCCGGCGACGAGATCGGCATCCGCTATCCGGTGAAAATCGTAATCGCCGACGAGACCGGCGTTCCGGTGGTGCCCGAGATGAACGGTCAGATCGAAACCGGACAGCTCACGCCCGATCTTCCCAAGGGGCTGGCGGTCAAAATTCCGATGGCGTGGAATGTCAGCTTCGCGGTGCCGCGTGCGGGACGATACACGATCGTCGTCACCGTGGGCTCGTCGCAAGCCGATCTATCTTTCGATGCCATCTTCGTCGGGCAGAGGGTGCAATTCGGCTCCGACCCGTCGTCAGTACCGCCGTCCGAGCGCGGCAACTAAACGAAGTAATCGAGCCACCTTCGATGCTGTAGCTATAGCGTCTTCCTCAACAACCATATCCGGCACGCAATCCATTCTCGCGCTCCATCCGTATCAGGAATGGAGCCGACGATTGTCTCATCGCGCGTCAAATATCCATCTTTCGGGAACCTTTTGCGGGCGGTCGCGGTTATGCGGTGCAGGAGAGGGTTGCATGGCTGCCATGATCGCCGCGATTCCTGAATCTGGAACGCCGTCCGTAATCGGTATCGAGGTGGAAAAAGAGGGTTCGTTGGAAAAGGGAGGCGGCGATGTCTGAGGTTCATTCCACTCCCGATGCCATCATGGAGAGCATCGTCGGCCTCCATCAAATCCTTCCCTCGCAATATTTCGATGTCTCCGGCGGCCACCGACTGACCGCCGAACAGCGCCTGATGCTCGCGTTGCTCGCCGACGCCATCAACGTGTATCAGCAGGGGGTGGTCTCCCGCGCGACGCGCAAGCGCCTACTCTATCTCGACGCCGAACGATGGATCATGATGGCGGCCAGGACCGCACCGCATGCGTTTAGCTTCAACACCGTCTGCGACGCGCTCGGAATCGACGCCGGCGTGCTGCGGCGGCGGCTGATTCTATGGAAGCATAGCGTCTGCCGCGATTTCGAACCGCGCGCCACGCCGCATCTGCGGCTCAAGATCACGCCTCGCGCGCGGCATTTGAGCCAACGCCGCGGGCATGTTCGCGCCGCCTCGCGACGCGTCGCCGGGGAATAGCCGCTCTATAAAATCCTCCCGCGCCTCTGCTAAAGATTGCTTTCGATCATCGGAAGCAATCAGGAGGACGGGCGCATCGTGGCAAATGCCAAAGATATCTTCAGCGTCGAAGGCAAAGTGACCATCATAACCGGCGGCGGCACCGGTATCGGAGAATCGATCGCAAAGGAATTCGGCGCACGCGGCGCCAAGGTGCTGATCGCGAGCCGCAACGTGGAAAATCTCACCAAGGTGCGCGACGACATCCGTAAGGCCGGCGGCACCTGCGAGTTCACCACCGTCGAGGTGCGCCAGGCCGACCAGTGCGACGCGATGATCGAAACCGCGGTCAAGCATTTCGGGCGCGTCGACGTGCTCATCAACAATCACGGCGCGAGCATCACCACGCCGAGCTTCAATCTGTCGCCCAACGGATGGCGCGCGGTGATCGGCATCAACCTCGACGGCACCTTCTTCTGCTCCAAGGCGGCGGCACGTCAGTTCATCAAACAGGGCGGGGGCGGATCGATCATCAACATCTCATCGACGGCGGGCGTGCACGGCTCGACGACGATGCTTCCTTATGGCGCGGCAAAAGCAGGCGTCGTCAACTTGACGATCTCGCAAGCGGGCGAATGGGGCGAGCACGGCATCCGGGTGAACTGCATCGCGCCGGGTCCCATCGATACCGAAGGGGCGGCGCCGCGCGTATGGCCGAATCCGACGGTGAAGAAGGCGGTTCAGGACTCGCGCGCGTTGCGGCGCTTTGGCCGCGTCGAGGAGATCGCGTATCCGTGCATCTTCCTGGCCTCGGAAGCGGCATCGTACGTCACGGGCGCGCTGCTGATTGTGGACGGCGGCGTCGGACCTCGCGCGATTGGGTGAGGTCGTTGCGTTTCGGACGTTCGAATTGCGCCATACAGTTGGCGCATTCGAAGGTGATTGTCGGATCCCCGGAGACGACGCTGTATGGATAGTCCGATTGCCAATCGACGATCGGATTGCCGTAGGAGGTCGGTTCTCCGGATTCGTTCCACTGCTTCACCGGATGTGAGACGACGCAGACGTTCAGCTCGTTTATTTCGTCCTCTCCGCACTTTGGACAAACGAATGTACTCAATTTGGCCTCCACTTCGGAGGTATCTGGTGTTTCTCCGATAACGAGCCCGATGCGACGCACCACCCCGTCGCGATGTGCGTGGGAACATTCCTCAGCCAAGCGCGCGATGGCCGCGAGGGCTTCCCTACGTGAATCGTACCGGAAGAGTTCGTATCCATGCTCTTCACTCGATAGTTCTACGATGTGCTTCATCGTCCAGAGACTCCTGACCGAGAGGCAATGATAGACGGCCAAGGTGTTTGTCTCGAGAGGGTCAACGACATGTTTGCATAGAGCCCTCGCGTCGAGGATAAATGTGGTGGCTGAGGTGGTGCTCATTGGGAGGGTGCGTGAAGGGTTTTGTACCAACGCCTAAAGAGACGGTGGACCGGATGGTCGATCGTCTTTTTCTCAACCGCCGTCCTGCGGCGGACGCTCAAGTTCTCGATCCCGGGTGCGGGGAAGGCGAATTCATCGAAGGAATCTTGCGCTGGTGCAGGAAGAAGCGATCGAGCATTCCACGAATCATCGGAATTGAGTCAAATCCGAAACACGTCGCCGCCGCGCGAGCGCGATTTGCAAAATTCGCATCGATTGAGATTAGACAATCGGACTTTCTACGTGACGAGCAACTTGGAAGTTACGACTTCGTAGTTGGAAATCCGCCGTACGTGCCAATCACGGAGCTGTCCGAAAGCGAAAAGGGCGACTACCGCACGCGCTTTAAAACGGCGACTGGGAGGTTTGATCTTTATTTGCTGTTCTTTGAGCAGGCACTGAGCTTGCTCAAACCCGCTGGCCGACTGGTATTTATTACCCCGGAAAAATTCCTTTACGTGGAGACGGCGCAGCCGCTGCGGCAGATGCTCGCCGACAAGAACGTCGAAGAGGTCTGCATGATCCACGAAGAGACTTTTGAGGAACTCGTTACCTATCCCACAATCACGACTATCTCGAACCGGGCGAGCTCCGGATTCGCCTCGGTGCTCCTGCGAAACGGCACCAGGGTTAGAATCGTTCCG
>DATGKG010000374.1:0-3837 GCA_035294805.1 Binataceae bacterium (SeqCode)
GGCGAAGATCGTCAACGCGATCGCCGCGCATCACGAGGAAGTGAAGGCGGAAACGATCCTCGCGCCACTAGTCGACGCCGCCGACGCACTATCGGGTGCGCGTCCGGGTGCGCGTCGCGAAGTGCTGGAGAGCTACGTTAAGCGGCTAGAAGATCTCGAGGCGATCGCGAAGTCATTCAAGGGCGTGGACAAATGCTTCGCGGTGCAGGCGGGGCGCGAGATGCGCGTCATCGTCGAGCCGAGCCAGGTCTCGGACGACGACAGCATCATCCTTGCGCGCGAGGTCGCGAAGAAAATCGAGACGGACATGACCTATCCCGGGCAGATTCGCGTGACCGTCATCCGGGAAACGCGCGCCACCGAACTCGCAAAGTAGTTACAACCTGAAATCGAAAAGCGGCTGTTCCAAAAGGACAGCCGCTTTTTTGGTGAATCATCGATTGCCGCGACCTCTCGAACCGCAGGGGTGTTCGCCCCGTCGAATCCTGATCCGCATAACGGTCCAACCATCCCATCGAAGGACCAAAGCCGAGGAAGATTTTACGGGCCGTCACAAGGACGGCTCCTACCGGTTCGACGAGCAGTGCCTCGCGCCTACGCCATCCGAGTTCATCGGAAAATTACCTCTGTGAGCGTGACGCCTGCGACGACGCCCGTCCAAATCGCCGCGTTTCTCTCGCGACGAAGCAGGGCAAGCGTCAGCAGAAACAACTGTTGAGCCGCCGGCCTGTATCGCGCTTATAATAGGAGTCGGCGAAAGATTCGTACTCGACAATTTTGCAGGCGAGGGAGATGTGAGTAACGGCGTCATCGTGACTGTTGCGCAAATCGAGCAATTCAGACGCGATGGCTTCGTCGTAATCGACCACCTTCTGACGGACGACGAAGTGGAAAAATTCGGCGCCGCGGTCGATCGCGCGGTTGCTGATCGCAAACGTGGCGATGCGCGCGCGCTCGGCGAGAAATCGCTCTACGAGCAATCGTTCACCCAATGCATGAATCTATGGGAAGACAATCCCGAGGTCCTGCCACTCACCTTTCACCCAAAAATTTCCGAGACCGCCGCGACGCTCATCGGCGTCCCGCGCCTGCGCCTATGGCACGATCAGGCGCTTTACAAGGACGCGGGCGGACGCTACACCGAGCCGCATCAGGATCAACCCTACTGGCCGATGGATGAAATCGACACGCTCAGCGCCTGGATCACCTTCGACGGCTCGACCCGCGAGAACGGATGCATGGCGTATGTACCGGGCTCGCATCTGGTCGGCGTGAAGAAATTCGTCAACATCTTCACCGCCGACGAGAAGGTCAAGATCCTCGAGGAGCCGAAGATCGCCGCGATTGCGCCGGTCTACGTCGAGGTTCCGCGCGGCGCGGTCGCGTTTCATCATGGGCTGACGGTACATCTCGCGGGTGCGAACCGCAGCACGCGCACCCGTCGCGTGCACACGATGATTTACTTCCGCGACGGCGCGACGCGCACCAAACCGTATGCGCATCCGAGCGTCGACCGCCCCGGCATCAAGGTGGGCGAGGCGATCGATAGCGAACTGACGCCGATCGTATGGCCGCGCGCGATCGGCGACTGGCCGGTTCCTCCGCGCATGCCGCTGACGCCGCTCTTCGAACGGCTCAACACCAACGGTGCGCTGCCCAACCTGAAATAGGCCGCGCGCTCTTCGCGTTGGCACGCTTGCCTCGCGCGCGATATATTTCGCCTCAATGCCGACGACGCGCGAAGTACTCGACACCACAATTGCTCTGGAGAAACAGAGCATGTCGCTGTATGCGAGCTTCGCGAAGGTCTTCGCCGGCGACATGCGGTTGCATGATTTCTGGTTCGGGATGGCGCGCGATGAAGCCCGTCACGTCGGCGCGCTCGGCCTGGTTGCCACCGTACTTGAGCTCGAAGGCAAACTCGACCAGCCGAGTCCGGTCTCGCTCGACGATGCGACCATCGTGCGGCTGCGCGGGCTGCATCAGCGTTTCGATGATCGCGCGAAGCCGGGCCTGGCACTCGAAGCGGCGTTGAAGATGGCGCTCGAAGTCGAAGAGACGGAGTTGGAAGACCTCGTCGCGGACCTCCTCAAGGCGGTGAAGTCAGATGAATACGAACGGTGCCTGCGGCTGCTGGTCCACGATCTCGGCGAGTTGAGTTACATGATCGAGCAGAACGCGCAGGATCCCGATCTATTGCAACGATGCGACGCGCTGGTGAATCGGCATGCGGAGGAATTGCGCAAGGCGGCGCGCTCGTGAGGCCGGAGGCCGCGCAAAAAGTGAGCCTCTTTTACCGAGCGCGGGTGCTGGCTATAGTTTGAACGGCGCTGAGGAGTCGGCTAATTGGCAAGCCACCTGACTCTGGATCAGGCGATTGAAGGTTCGAGTCCTTCCTCCTCAGCCAACTCGCCTGTTTGTATGGCCCCATCGTCTAGTGGTTAGGACACCGGCCTCTCACGTCGGGAACGCGGGTTCGACTCCCGCTGGGGTCACCATTCGGCTCGCGCGATGAATCCTGACCTGAGGATGAGCGCGGTCGACGGATAATCGCCCACCAAGGCGCACTCTTCCGGCTGGAACGTTCATCTTCCCTTGGGGATGAACCCTGGGATGCCTGTGGCAACAACCGAATTGAGCCTGACTCGCGTACTGATCGCTTGAGCGATCTCATCGATGGCGTCACTGGGAAGAACCGAGACATCAAAATTCTGCTCGATGTAACCGATATTGGTGGCTGTGGTGAGAGGAGCCGTGCCGCGCTGCAGCGCCCAAGCCAGTAATACTTGAGCGGGGGTTTTGTTGGCGCGCTTCGCAATGCGGGTGATCACAGGATCGTCGATCAACTTGGGTTCAATACCATGACCCAAAGCAGCGAAGGCTTGCATCACGATGCCATTGCTCTTGCAATAGTCGAGCAGTTCCCATTCAGGGAGATATGGATGGGATTCGACCTGAATGACAGCGGGCTTTATGCGAGCGCTATCGAACACCTCTTTGAGCTGTGCCAAATTGACGTTGGACAATCCGATCGCCTTGCACCGACCTTCGCCCACCAGGCTCTCCACCGCTCTCCAGGTATCCTTCAAAGTCGTCGCGTTGTCATAAATCACATTACCGTTTGTGTCTCTCGGGTCTTGCTCGTCGCCGGGTTTGAAAGCGAATGGAGTATGGAGGCTATATAGATCGACATAGTCCAGTTGCAGTCTTCTCAGACTTGCCTCGAAGGCGGGTTTAACCCGTTCGGGACGATGATTGTTGTTCCAGAGCTTCGTACCTACAAAAACGTCCTTCCGTTTGACCTTGCCCTGGTTGAACACCGCCCGCATCGCTTCGCCCACCTGTTCTTCATTGCGGTACCGCTCAGCGCAGTCGAATTGACGAAAGCCCACCTCCAGAGAGATCCTAACGGCCTCTTTTGTTGCGATCGGATCAGGAATCAGCGTCCCAAACCCGAGCGCCGGAATCTCATCGGAGCCGTTGTTGAGCGGTATCTTTGTATAACGAAGGCGGTCGGCGTCACTCATCAAACCATTACCTCCGTGCAAATCACATTTCGAGTCGATTATAACAACGCTCTCCGACGAATGGCCAATCGTTGCTAGCCAAGGAGCTCAGCGCGCTCCACAATCGTCGGTTCAGGCCGGGCGCCTGATGATCGACACAGGAAAGTCTTCGCGCGCCCGATCCGCGACCCTTTGGGCTGAGCGCGATGAAATCCTGACCTCAGGATGAGCGGGTCGACGGGATTGTCGCGCACCAACGCGCGCCCTTCTGCGTTAGTGACGTCGCAACGCAGGTTCCGCAACCGGGGTTTGCAGAGTCGGCGTTCATGCG
>DATGKG010000375.1:0-2394 GCA_035294805.1 Binataceae bacterium (SeqCode)
TTTTTGCGCCTCTCCCGCGGCTGAGCTCGCGAAGCCGCAAGTTGGGAGAGGACAGTTGGCGGCATTCATGCCGCCAGCTTGGTGAGGGCCGGCGGCGCCTCGCCGTCGGTAGTGGCACACCACTTCGGCTCCCAAAAATCCAGCAATTTCCAGCATAAAGTGGGTTTGTTTTGCGATTTTCTGATGGAGCACTGGCCTTAGCCTGTTTCCGATTCCTCGTCCTACGCACACAGGCTGAGGCCTGGGCTCCCAACAGAACACGTCGCAACTTCGAGGGTATCTCAAATCGAAAACTCCTTGAATTTCCTGCATTTAATGGCTTTGTTTTTGCGATTTCGCATTTGTCGCAATGCCCCTCAAACGACGACGGCGCCCATTCGGGCGCCGCAACGGCAGGATAGCACGTTTGTCGACTGTACGCTTACTTGAACAGAGCTACGACCGCGGACGGCTCGCCGCGGCGAGGACCTTCTGCGCCTGCTTCAGATGCGGCATGTCCAGCATCTTGCCGTCGAGGCCCACCGTCCCCGCACCCGATGCGAATGCTTCGATTACCCGCTTCGCATACGCAATGTCCTCGGCGGTCGGCGTGAACGCATCGTTGATGACCGGCACCTGGTCGGGATGAATCGCAATCTTGCCAGTGAAGCCGGCGCGCAAGGCCGCGCGCGACTCGCGCCGCAAACCCTCGGAATCGCGGAAGTCGGTGAAGACCGTGTCGATGGGCTGGACGTTCGCCGCGACCGCCGCGGCCAGGCATAGCGACCGCGCCAGGCGATAAGTGAATTCGAGGTTGCCTTCCGCGTCGCGATTGCTCGCTGCGCCGAGCGCCGACGAGAGATCCTCGGCGCCCCAGGTCATCGCTGCGAGGCGCGGACTACATCCGGCGAACGTGCCGAGCGTGAACAGCGCGATCGGCGTCTCGGTCGCGACCGCCATGATGCGAATCGATCCCGCCGCAACGCCCTCGCGCGTTTCGAGCGCCGAAAGATAATGATCGACTACGACCACATCGTTCGCCGAGGTCGTCTTCGGCAGCAGGATGCCATCGGGAGGTCCTCCCGCGATCGCCGCGAGATCCGGCAGCGACTTCTCACTCGAGAGCGGATTGACGCGTACCCACAGTTCCTGGCGCGAGCGATCGCGATGCGCCGCGAGATACTCCCGCACCATCGAGCGCGCGAGCGGCAAGCGATCGGCGGCGACCGCATCCTCGAGGTCGAGCACCAGCGCGTCGGCGCCGGAGCCCGAGCCCTTGACGAGCTTGCGCTCGCTGTCGCCCGGCACAAACAGCATCGAGCGCAGATTTAGATTCATTTCGGGCCTCGTTCATTCATCATCTTAATGGGTGCGTTTCTTCATCAGCGCGGAGCGCTTGCAGTATGCGACTTCTTCGCCGCGCTGATTAAACGATCGATGCTCGAACACGACGATACCGGCGTCGGGACGCGACTTGCTCTCGCGCTTCTCGATCACCTTGCTCTCGGAGCGCAGCGTGTCGCCGATGAAGACCGGATGCGCGAAGCGCACGTCGTTCATCCCGAGGTTCGCGACCGTGGTGCCGAGGGTGGTATCCCCTACCGACACGCCGATCATCAGGCCCATCGTGAAGATGCTGTTGACGATCTGGCGGCCGAACTCGGTACCCTTGGCGAATTCGGCATCGAGATGCAGCGGCTGCGGATTATGCGTCATCGCGCAGAACAGCAGGTTGTCGGTCTCGGTGATGGTGCGCGTGATGGAATGGGGAAAGGTCTGCCCTACTTCCATTTCGTCATAATAGAGTCCGCCCATTTAGATGATTCCTCTACTTTTTGCTAGCGGAGCCGGCTTTCGGATCCTCAAGATGCGGCCGCACTCAATTCCTCCAGCGCCACGCGCCGATGCGGGTTGAAGTGCGGCAGCACATGCTTCGCCATCAGCTTCAGCGAGTTCATAATCTTCTGATGCGGAATGCGGCCCGCCTGCTTGAAGCAAATCACCTGATCGACGCCACCTTTCTGGAACTGCTCCAGCTTGCGAATGACTTCATCCGGATTGCCCACCACGATCATCGGATGCTGCTTGAGCTGCGCGTCGGGAATGTCGTTGGGATCGACGTCGAGGGCCATCAGCGTGCGCAGGTACTCGTAGGAGTAGAGCTGGTTCTTCGCCATCAGCGGCTTGAACAGCTCGCCGACGTTATGCATGAACCATCGCGCGCCGTCGATGCCGATGGCCTCATCATCCTTGTTCTCCGCGACGTGGCAAATGATGAGACTCGCGAACGCCTCATTGGGAAACTTGCCGACTTGATCGGTGCGATGCGCGAACGACTTGCGATACTCGCCGACCGACTTGATGACGCCGTCGTAGTTGAGGCTGAAGCTGAGCACGCCGAGGCCGCGATCGCCC